>DAOVUU010000053.1 GCA_030632405.1 Desulfobulbaceae bacterium
CCATTCGGTCAGGTCTTTGTCGCATTTGCTCCCGGCGGAGTTGAAGCAATGGCTGCGATGGCTCTCGCACTTGGCTACGACCCCGCCTATGTGGCAACACATCATCTATTTCGGATAATTTTACTGTTTTTCCTTCTTCCGGTTGGTGTTAATCTGCTAAAAAGAATCAACAAATAACAATGCAAACCGAAAAGCATATCCGCCTTGTCCCATTAAGGAACCACAGTTGGGATTCAGTTCAGAGTACCTTGGTGAAATTCACGACCAATGCACTGATATAATATCAGGAAGGCTTCAGGTATTCTGAGTATTTTTTATCTTCCTCTACCATATGATTGACAAGCCATTCCCTTAGAAAGTGATAAAATTCTGTCCTGACCGCCTCGCCTTCGGATTTTACCCGCAAAAAAAACCCGACTGCCTGCTCTTCCAGACCTGCATGAAGTTTTTTATGCTCCTCAAGGCCTGGATAGTTGGCCTCTTCCATTGCTGCCTCCTCAGAAGAAAAATGAAACCTGGTATATTCTATAAGTCTCTCAATACAGGCGCTCAGAGCTGTAACATCTCCCTTATCTCTCACTATGATGTACATATCATTTATCAGTTCAACAAGTTTAAGGTGTTCCTTATCAAACTTCTCAACGCCGACAGAAAAGGAATCTCTCCATTTTATCAATGCCATAACAAAACCTCCAAGTATAATAGAAAAACTATGTGAAAAATTACCATTGATATTCACATACTATCAAAAGGGAATTCGTAATACCAGACAATGACAGGAAAATATTTTCCCTATTTAGAACAGATTTTTCTCTTTCAGTGCTGTATATTTCCCACTGACAATCGCTGAATTAATCAAAGACTACAGATTCTCAGGAGAAAACTATGAAATATTTAATTCAACTACTACTGATTTTCCTCCCCTTATCTCTTTGCTATGCAGAGTTTGATGTCCCCCATGTGATCGTTTTCGGTACAGCGGAAACAGAGATGACACCGGACGAACTTCATTGGAATATTTCGATAAAGAGTCTTGGCGCAACGGTGGCGGATGTCTCAAAAACCCATTCAGATAATGTTTTAAATGTTCTGAGTTATCTCGAAACATCCGGCCTCACATCAGATAATGTCAAGACCTCGAGGATGCAGTTGAAAGAAAACATAATCTATCGAAATAAAAGCAGGGTCAGGGAGGGGTATTTTGCCTTTACGAGTATTAATTTCAAAACAACAGAATTCCACGACTACATGAAACATTGGGAACAACTTGCAAATTTTGACAATCTGACGATTAACTCCGTAGCATTTGCTCTATCAAACAGGCTCGCTATTCAAGACAAAACCCGGATTGGCGCTGTTAAAAATGCACATGAAAAAGCAGTATCACTTGCAGGGGCACTGGGAGCTCAAGTTCTGGAACCGTTATCAATAGAAGAGATTGACTCCTTTTCAGGAGCTCCTAGAAGTGCAGTTCTCAGCATGGAGGCGGCGGGAGCAAGGGACAAGGGTCGGAGTATCTCTCCAGGACAGGAAACTGTCCGGGCCAGAGTAAAAATTGTGTTCAGAATTTTCTCGAAATAAGATTGCCCACTGTCAATGAAAGAAGTCTCTTCTACTAGTCCACAGCTGAATACCCGTCCGGTCCTGCTGATAAGTATGTTAATTGTCGCAGTGTTCTTCTCGATGGCGGCCCGTGCGATATTCTCACCCCTAATGCCGGCCCTCCAGAAGGAACTTGGAGGTACGCTCTCCACTGCCGGTACGCTCTTTCTCCTTGCCAATATCAGCTATGCTCTTGCAATGCTGTTTTCCGGTTTTCTGGCGGCTCGTATTGGCCACGGTAAAACAATCGTCGCTGCCCTTGCCTCAATTGCCTTCGGGCTCTTCCTCACTGCATTTGCCCCGGGTATCATGCTGCTCGGGGTAGGAATGCTTTTCATAGGTGCCGGAGCCGGTGCCTATCCGCCGTCCGGTCTTGCCATGATCAATGCAAAAATCAGCATCCGGGGGAGAAGTACCGCCTTTTCTTTTCATGAAATTGGGCCTAATCTTGCGCTGCTGCTCATGCCTTTAATGGTGCTGGCCATGGAGCCGTGGATCGGTTGGCGGGGAGTACTCATCTGGATGGCTGCAGTGTGCGGGCTGGCAGCACTTGCCTTTTTACGCTGGGGAGCTACCGACAGTGGAATAGGAGCTGCGCCGGATTACAAAACGATAGGAACTATATTGAGCTTACGAGGCACCTGGGTGGGGATGGTCGTCCTGTCGGCCACGCTTGCCGGATTACAGGGAGTTTATGCAATCCTTCCGGCCTTCCTGGTAACTGAATATTCCCTCTCACCACAGTATGTCAATTTCCTGGTAACCGTGTCACGAATATCCACCGTTGTGCTTCTTCTGCGTGCCGGTTCCGTTATCAACTACTTTGGAAGAAGGCAGACAATCATGTGGATTCTGCTCTTTTCAAGTTTTTTTACCGGCCTTATCGGGCTTGTACAGGGCACCCTGATCTCTATTATTGTGATCATACAGCCAGCCCTGTTAGCTGTACTGGTCCCGGCACTCCTGTCCTCAGTTGCCGAAATCGGTGAAATCCGCTACCAGAATATTACTTATTCAGTTATTATTTCCATAGGAGTCTGCGTTGGAGCAGGGGTAACTCCTGCACTACTAGGTCTTTTCGGCGACCTGGGACTTGGTTGGGTCGGTTTTGCTGCATTGGCCGGATATATGGTGGCAGCCGTGCTCTTTTTGCTATCCACGCCCGATTTCGGACGTAATTGAGTTACGGGCTAAGTTCTTTCACTCAACTCAATCCTGACCTTATCCGGAGCTTCAATATAGGCAATTTTCAATCCCGGTCGTACCTGCAGAGGCTCAACAACAAATTTCACCCCCTTGCCTTTCAGTTCTTCCGCGGCAGCATCCATATCTTCCACCGCAAATCCGAAATGATCCAACCCTTCTTTTGTTTGAATAGTTGCCGGCAGTGGCTCCCCATCAAGCATTTCCGCTACCATTATTATGGTAAACCCATTAATCTCAACATAATAGACCTTCCTGCCCTTGAATTCCGCCTCAAACGTCACTTTACCGCCAAATACATTGCAATACCAGTCCCTGGATTCTTCAATATCAGTACATATCAGATGCAGATGATCGACACGATAGAGTTGCATAGTTCATTCTCCTCTTTTCTATGAATTGATGGCGTCGTAAAAAGTCCGATCTACTGCGTTGTAGGTTTTTTACAGACACTCGACATACCACATGTATTGTCGAGTGTCTGTAAAAAACACTACGCCTTGTATATCAAACTTTTTGACTTAGCCATCTAAGGCTTTGATTGACCTTCTTACGAGAAGGTCATAGATTCATATTGGTTAATCTACTAAAAAACAAAAACCACCTCAATTTCACTGCGGTTAAAATAACCAACTGCAGGCAATCAGGAAAAATGTCCTCCTTTTTTCACTTTTCCAGACAGCCTTCAGCCTGTGCCTCTGTATTCCTGTTAATCGGGGCCAGGTAGGATACTATATGACCTCAGGGTTTACACAGCGAACAGGCGATCTATCTGCCAGTGCGGCAAGCAGGTTTTCAACCGCAACCCGTGCCATTGCATGGCGTGTCTCATGCGTGGCTGAGCCGATATGCGGCAAGGTAACAACATTCGGCAGGCTCAACAGCGGTGAATCGAGCGCCAGAGGCTCCTGTTCATAAACATCGAGTCCGGCACCACGGATGACATTCTTTTGCAGGGCTTCAATTAGGGCCGCCTCGTCGATAATGGCACCACGACCGCCATTTATTAAAAAGGCGTCGGATTTCATCAGAGCCAGCTCTCTTGAACCGATCAGTTTTTTTGTCTGGTCGGAAAGGGGCAGGGTAACGCAGACAAAATCTGATTCAGCCAGAACATGGTCAAAGGAGTGGCGCTGCGCCATAAAATCCTTTTCCACCTGCTCATTCACAGACCGGCTGTGATACAGGATCTCCATGTTAAACCCGGCGTGAGCCCTCTTTGCCACAGAACGACCTATGCGGCCCATACCAAGGATACCGAGTTTTTTTCCATAGACATCTGTACCAAAATGTTCTGAACCGATATCCTTTGTCCATTGGCCCTTTCTGACCAGCTCAATCATTTCGGTTGCACGACGGGCAGCACACAAAATCAGCATGAATATCATGTCAGCGGTGGTTTCTGTCAACACATCCGGCGTATGCATCAACATAATACCCCGCCTGCTCAAATCGGCTACATCGAAAATATCATAGCCAACTGATATAGTAGACACCACCCTTAGTTTGGGCGCCCTGTCGAGCAGTTCGGGCCCCACCATCTCATTTACGCCTATAAGTCCTTCAACTCTGGCCAGTAGAGACTCCATGTCAGGATGCAGGACATCTCTCAACGAGTTGACTACAGTTAAATCACAGTGCTGTTCAAGGTGGGCATGAAGATCTGCCGGGATTGTTTTATAAAGAATAACGGTTGGAAGCATATTTGGTCCCTGGAGTAAAGGTGAATGTTGGTGACGCTATGAGCTGAATCAATACGCCGATTCTATCGCTTTTGGTCAGATATGTAAATTCTTTTCAGAGGAATAAAAATTCAGTCAACCCTGCCCGATGGTGGTATTAAAGCCTTCTCCAAAATCTATTCACCTTTTTGTAAAACGTTCTATAATTTCCATTACCCTGAGTCCATCCTCTGTCGAACATGGGCAGGCAGCCTCACCCTGAAAATAGCGTACAACCTGTTCGATCATCGGCTGCTGTATATGGGGTGGATTTATGAACGGGAAGATCTCATTACCTTCATCGGAGTACAATCGAACCTCATCTCCAAAAAAACTGCATGAAATCTGGCCCTTATCGCCAGTAATAACCAGAGAATCCTTAGTGGCAGCTTCAGCAACAGTGAAACACCAGCACCCTCGAAAAACAACGTTATTTTCAAAACGTGCTGTCCCCTGAACAAAATCATCGACTGATGCCTCACTGATCTGCTGAAGAGAAAATCCCTCATAATGCGTCGGCTGGCCGAAATATACCAACATGAGGTCGATCATATGAGGCGACAGATCATGAAAGAGGCCACCACCGGAGATGACCGGATTCAACCGCCAGTTTTCACCGGTATCAGGGATGAGCGAATTAACGGCGGGCAGGAGGAAGTTGACTTCGGCAAGCCGGACAGTACCGACGGCCCCGCCTTTTATAAGTTCACCAACCTTGATAAATGCAGGTAGGGCACGCCGATAGTGGGCCACTGCGACTTTACCATCACTTTCTTTTTCTGCTTTGATGATCTGACGACACTCATCGGTGGTCATCGCCATTGGTTTTTCCAGGTAGACATTTTTTCCCGTGGCCAGGACGGCCAGGGTATGTTCGAGGTGGTAACGGGGTGGTGTGGCAATATAAACAGCATCAATTCCAGTATCACCGAGAAGCTCTGAAACTGAGTTGTACCATTTTTTCACGCCATGGCGATACGCGAAATCTTTCGCCTTAGCACTGTCCCGGCGCATCACTGCAGCCAGTTCGGAGTTTTCTGCCTGTTGAAATGCAGGGCCACTCTTCACTTCACAGACATCGCCGGCACCAAGAATGCCCCATCGAACAGTCTTTGTTTTCATTGTTTTCTGTTGCTCCCTGTCCTGATAAATTTGAAAAAAACCTCCTGTACTGTCAATCCTGTCAACATTACTTCAGAAGTTGCCTGGCAATAATTGTACGCTGTATCTGGTTCGTACCCTCATAGATCTGGGTGATTTTTGCATCACGATACAGACGTTCAACTTCATACCCCTGTATATAACCGCTGCCGCCAAATATCTGAACGGCTTCCGCCGTCTGGCGCACCGCAACATCACTGGCAAAACACTTCGCCATTGAACAGGCGGCAGTGGCGGGGCTCTGATTATCCAGCATCACTGCCGCCTTATGCACAAGAGCACGTGCGGCGGAAATCTCCATGGCCATCTGTGCAAGCATCCATTGAATACCCTGGAAGTCCGAGATATGACTGCCAAACTGTTTCCTGGTCTGAGAATATTCGAGTGCCGCCTCAAGTCCGGCCTGGGCAATTCCCACAGCAAGAGCGCCAATCCCCACCCGCCCCCTTTCAAGCACACTCATCATCATATAAAATCCACGATTCAGATCTCCCAGCAGCGCCTCTTCAGGAATATGAACATTATCAAAAAAGAGAGCTCCAACCTGCGATGCACGCTGACCCATTTTATGCTCTTTGGGACCACGGGTAACCCCCTTCGCGTTGAGATCGACAATAAAGATACTCATCCCCCGATGTCCTTTTTCAGGCTCAGTGCGGGCAAGGACAACACCAATATCCGCTATAGGCCCATTATTTATCCACAATTTACTGCCAGTCAGACTCCAGCCGGTTTTGGTCCTGACCGCTGTTGTTTTGATTCCCGAGACATCTGAACCTGCTTCAGCTTCAGTAATACAATAGGCCACAAGCAATTCAAAGGAAATGATTTTAGGCAGATAGTGGGCTTTCTGTTCCTGAGTACCATAGTGACTCAAAAGTGTACATATAAGCTCCACCAGACCACACTGATCGGCAACAGCAGAATAACCTTTCGACAATTCCTCCATAATTATAGAATACGCATAGCAGTCTACACCTGCTCCGCCATACTCTTCAGAAACAGTAATTCCAAAAAGCCCAAGATCTGTCATCTGCTTGAAAATATTGCTGGGAAAATCCGCATCCCTGTCAAGTTTCTCAGCATGCGGACGAATCTCTTCCCGGGCGAATTCAGATGTCATATCATGTATCTGTCCGTATATATCAAGGGAGTTTTTAGGTATCTGCAGCAGCATAAAACGCTTCCTTCAGACCAAGTTTTTGGGGCTGGTAAATCATCTGGTCTATTGTTTTTAACTCGTTGCTGATAATCGGCCGAAACTCCATCATCTCGAGTATATCTTTTTGCAAGTCAACACCTGGTGCTATTTCAATGAGCATTAATCCCTCTGGGGTCAATTGAAACACAGCCCGCTCCGTCACGTAAACGATCGTCTGACCCCGTGCTATAGCGGACCGGCCGGAAAAAGACACCTGCTGCACCTGCTCTACAAATTTTTTCACCGTGCCGGAGTTTACAATAGAAAGTCCGGAATGGGTAATTTCCTGTTCGGACTTTACCGCAAATGTACCACAATAGACGATCTTTTTCGCTGAAGATGAGATATCTACCGACCCGCCGCTGCCGGTTATAACTTTGCCAAACCGGGTGGAATTGATATTGCCGAACTGATCTATCTGGGCGAAACCAAGAAAAGCCATATCCAGTCCACCACCCTGGAAAAAATCAAACTGGTACACATCATCGACAATTGCCGAAGGATTGAACATGGCACCGAAATTGAGCCCGGTTGTAGGAATACCGGCAATGGCACCCTGCTCGATCATAAAAACCAGCTGATCTGTTATACCCTCCTGCTGAGCCACGATCGGCACACCATCCGACAGGCCATATCCGAGATTGACAAAGGCACCCGGCCGTAATTCAAGGGCCGCCCTTCGGCTGACAAGCCGCTTTACACCTTCGAGGTTAAGTTCTTCTGACTCATAGGGAACATCCCGCTTTACCAGTGCAGAATCAAAGGGGGTAAGAAATGTCATTTCCTGATCAGGCTCAACAACAACATAATCGATAAAAATACCCGGCACTTTTACCTGCCCGGGATCACAATGCGTATCCCTGGTTCGTTTTACCTGGGCTATCACTATTCCCTTATTTACCTTTGCTGACTGGGCAATAGAGAGCATGGAAAAAAAGCCGACCTCTTCCTCCATGGTCAAATTGCCTTCACAATCAACAGATGTGCCTCTGATAAATGCAACATCGATCGGCAGTGTCTTATAGAAGAGATACTCTTTTCCAGCAATTTCTATCACTTCAACTAAATCTTCAGTAGTTATATCATTAAGCTTGCCACCCTCAAGTCGAGGATCCACATAGGTGTTGAGACCTATATGAGTCACTATTCCCGGTTTTCCGGATGCAGTTGCACGCATCAGATGTCCCAGAACACCCTGGGAAAAATTATATCCCTTTATTTTGTTTTCCAGCGCAAGCTTAACCATCTTCGGGGCATTTCCCCAGAAACCACCAATATTCGTCTGAATCAGTCCCTCATGGGCCACATGATTCATTCCCCTCGAGTCGTTGTCGCCAATACCGCAGGGATGAATCGTTATAAGATTGCGCGGTTCCCGGGTTTCGACATACCTCTCTCCGAGCCCCTGCAGCAATCTGTCGGGAACCGCATGGCCGGCACCTGCGCCACCGATAGCAACGGTATCCCCGTTTTTAATAAATTCTGCCGCTTCACGGGCATCAACTAATCTGTACATAAATTCGTCCTTTTCGACTCTTTAGAAAATACTGGTTCAGTGAGGAGATAGATTAAAAAGTACACCAGAAACGCCGGTTATCGCAACAGAGAACTCACCAACTATCTTACTTTATTAGAGGACCAGTAAAAAACAGCATTGTCCGGTTTAAATCCTGCAGGAGAATTCATGAGTAACTTTTGGAAGCGTCATCCAGTAAATTTCGTAGTATATTGACAGCTGGTGAAAATTTGCATAGATAATATTTAATCTTACAGACAGGATCGCTCTTTTGACGAAACCAACATAGGACAAAAAATCATGCCAACATCACTTCCAACATTATGCGGTTCCATGGCCGCCCATCCCTTCCGAATGGCTGTCGAAGTTCATAATGCAGCCTATCGTAAACTCCGTTTAGATTATACCTTTGTCTATTTTGGCATAATTGATCCGGAAGAAGGAGTAAAGGCAATAAGGGCTCTGGGGATAAGGGGAATGAATGTATCAATGCCGTTCAAATCTGCAGTTATCCCCTTCCTTGACAACCTTGACTCTGCCGCCGAGGCTATTGGTGCAGTAAATACTATCAATAATAAAGACGGAGTCCTGACCGGTTACAATACTGATTTCATCGGTGCGATGCGGGCCCTGCAGGAAATAACAGAGCTTGCGGGAAAGAAAGTTGCCATGTTAGGAGCGGGTGGGGCAGCACGGGCAGTTGGCTACGGGCTGGCAGAATCAGGAGCAGATGTGACACTGTTCAACAGATCTGTTGAGAAAGCAGAGAAGGTTGCGGCAGACTTTAATCTGCAGATAGGAGGAACTCTAGATGATTTCTCCAGGGACGATGGTTTTGAAATTCTGGTCAACTGCACATCGATAGGATTTAAAACACCTGATAAAAGCCCTGTACCTCCGGAAAAACTGAATAAAGATCTGGTTGTGATGGATGCGGTTTTTATCCCGCTGGAAACAAAACTGCTGCGGGAGGCCAAAGAGGCCGGCTGTACCACAATCCCCGGTGTCAGAATGTTACTCCACCAGGCATGTGGTCAGGTCGAACTCTATACCGGTCAAAACGCACCCCTTGAAGCAATGGAAAGGGCCATTGAGAAAGCAATGAAAATACTCAGTTAACCGTTTGAGACCCACTTCAAAATGTGTTTTGCAACAGCGACTATTTCGTCATTCTGATTGGTAATCTCAATATTTGAGAGGGAACGGCTTCGTTCGTTATCAAATTCCTCTACCGTGTATTTTACCGTAATAGTATCGCTGATAAAC
>DAOVUU010000273.1 GCA_030632405.1 Desulfobulbaceae bacterium
CCGTGAGCTTGTTATTTCAGCCTATGCAGCTGTACCCGATATCAGAAAAATTATTACTCCAGATATCAAAGATCCGGGTTCCATACTGTTTTTTATTGATCTGGCCGGTGGCCGCCACAGGCTGGGAGGCAGTGCTCTGGCTCAGGTTCACAAACAGGTGGGAGACGAGAGCCCCGATGTGGAAGATAGTGTCCTGTTGAAAAACAGCTTTAGGGCAGTACAGGAATTGATAGCAGATGGGTTGATATCTGCCGGTCATGACAGAAGTGACGGCGGTCTGATAACAACCCTGCTCGAGATGGCATTTAGTGGAAACTGCGGCCTTAAATTGAGCCTGGCTGGTATTGATACCGTTTTTGAAGCACTTTTTTCGGAAGAACTCGGGTTTGTTGTTGAGTGCAGTGAAGAAAATCGAAAAGCTGTTGAAGATATTCTCGCTGGGGCAGAAGTGCCCTGTATAGAACTAGGCAGAACAACTGAAGAGAAACAGATTTCAATAAAATACAACAACAGATCAGTTCTTGACAAAAAGATGGTGGTTTTAAGGAGCTGGTGGGAAGAAACAAGCTATCAACTTGAGCGGCTGCAGGCCGACCCTGCCTGTGTTGAGCAGGAAAAAGAAAATATCCACGATCGCAGGGGGCCATCATATCATTTGAGTTTTACCCCGGAGCCCGCACCTCCTGAAATTTTGGCACAGGTTGATAAACCAAGGGTCGCTATCCTTCGGGATGAGGGATCAAATTCCGACAGGGAGATGAGCTCCGCTTTTTATTTAGCAGGTTTTGAGCCCTGGGATGTCTGCATGCAGGATCTCCTCACCGGTGCAGTCAGCCTTGAACAATTCAGAGGGATTGCAGCAGTTGGCGGTTTTTCCTATGCGGATGTTCCTGAGTCTGCAAAGGGATGGGCGGCTACTATTCTCTTTAACCCCCGTTTAAAGCAGATGTTTCAGGATTTTTACAACCGCCCGGATACTTTTACTCTGGGTGTTTGCAACGGATGTCAGCTTTTTGGCCTTTTGGGCTGGGTACCGGAGCAGGGACTTTCTGCAGAACGACAACCCCGCTTTGTCGCCAACAGCTCAGGTCGCTTCGAATCCCGCTGGACGACAGTGAAGGTGGAGAACAGTCCGGCCATAATGCTGAAAGGGATGGAAGGGCTCGTCTTCGGCATCCATGTTGATCATGGTGAAGGGAGACTGCATTTCCCCGATGAGACTCTGCTTGATACGGTTAAAAAAGAAGGGTTGGCACCGCTTTTCTATGCCGATGATAACGGTGAGGCAACTGAGAAATATCCGTTTAATCCAAATGGTTCTCCCGAAGGGATGGCAGGACTCTGCTCTTCCGATGGCAGACATCTTGCCCTGATGCCTCATCCTGAAAGAGTTTTCTTACCCTGGCAGGCGCATTATCTTCCCCCCGAGATGAAAAACCTCAAGGTCTCTCCCTGGATGCAGATGTTCAGGAATGCATATGATTGGTGTCAGGCGAAAAAATAATATTCATCTCTGTAAACCAGAAAAGCCGAAACTCAGTTTTTTAACCCGAGTGTCTTTTTAAAAAGAAATCGAAGCATGGTTAGTTCGGCTATTGATAGTGAATCCGTTTTTCTACAACGACAAATTGGATGATGGTGATAATGCCAAGAATTAAAACCAGGACAACTGTCAGTGTCGCAGCGTAGCTGGTATCCCAGAAACTGAAGGCATTTTCATAAATATAATATAACAGAAGAGAGCTGGCATTATCCGGTCCGCCTTTTGTCATTATAACCAGGTGGTCCACCAGTTTGAAAGAATTAACAACGGCATTGACCATTACAAACAGTGTGGTGGGCATGAGCAGTGGAAAGGTTACTCTACGGAAGTAATACCATTTTCCCGATCCCTCCATGAGGCCTGCTTCCTTCAGCTCAGGGGAAAGTTGCTGCAGGGCAGCCAGATAGAATACCATAAAAAAACCGGACTCTTTCCAGATTACCATGACAATGAGGCAGAATAGAGCTGTGTCCGGATTGCCCAGCCAGTTATGGCTGTTGCCGCCAAAAATGGCAAAGAGTTGATCAAAGAGTCCGTACTCTGGTGTATAAAAGAAGAGCCATATATTGGCAACAGCAATCATGGGTAGAACCGTGGGGGTGAAAAATGACATCCGCACCAGAGAACGCCCTTTTATATTGCGATTGATCAGCAGGGCCATGCCGAGGGCAATAGCGATGCTGAAGGGAACTGTGCACATGGAATAGACAAGGTTATTGGAGAGAACCTTCCAGAAGATCTCATCGTCCATGAGGTAGCTGTAGTTTTCCAACCCTATGAAAACTTCCGGCCGGGTGACAGTTCCCATGGAAAATAAACTGTGGTACAGGTTGGAGCCGATGGGATAATGTGTGAACAGGCTGATCATGAAAACTGCAGGAAGAACGAGGAGCCATCCATTAACATGATTCCTGTAATGAAGTCGAAAGAGCGGTTTCAAGAGGTAGTCTCCCATTTCGAATTCTCAAGTCGTATGCCACTGTCCCTGTCAAATAGATGCATGTGTTCTGGTTTCAAGTTGAGCCTGAGAAGATCACCCGCCGTGAGGTTTGTTTTACCTTTGACTGTCAGTGTAATGGTCTGTTCTCCCGATCGGCATACAATCAGGGAGTCTGCCCCCAGATATTCGGTGGCCAGGACCACACTTTCAATCCCTGAAATTTTGGCTATTTCAATGTTCTCGGGCCTGATTCCAAGAAGATACGGAGTCATTGAATCTGTTGCCAGAGGAAGGAAGGGAAATGCTGCCATGATTTGAGGATCAGGGGTTAGAATATTCATGGGCGGGTTGCCGATAAAATTTCCGGTAAAAGCGGTGGCCGGCTTATTGTAAAGACCCTCCGGTGTTCCGTGCTGTTCGATTACGCCGTCTTTCATCAGGATAATTTTATCTGCAATGGTCATCGCCTCCACCTGGTCGTGGGTGACGTAGATCATGGTCATCTTGAGGCGCTGCTGAAGGGAACGGATCTCCTGGCGCATCTCCTGGCGAAGCTTGGCATCCAGGTTGGAGAGCGGTTCGTCCATCAGGCACACTGAAACCTGGGCAACAATGGATCTTCCCAGGGCAACTCTCTGCCGCTGGCCACCCGATAATTGAGATGGTCTTCGCTGCAGGAGATCTGAAAGGCCGAGAAGTTCGGCGGCGTTTTGTAACCGTTTCTTCTGCTCTTTTTTGGGTATCTTGCGGGCTTTGAGACCAAAAATGATGTTTTCTGCCACGGTCAGGTGGGGGAAAAGGGCATAGTTCTGGAAGACCATGGAGATATTCCGCTTGACCGGTGGAAGATTTGATACATCCCGGTTCTCTATTCGAATACTTCCCGATGTTGGTGTCTCAAGTCCAGCGATGAGGCGCAGGGTTGTCGACTTGCCGCAACCGGAAGGGCCAAGCAGAACAAGAAGTTTTCCGTTTTCACATTCAAAATTGATGTTTTTTAGAACCTGGGTGCTGTCCCAGCTTTTACAGACATCTTTTAGAATAATTGATGACATTAGTCTCTTTTATTTACTCGATTAATGTTATTTAATACCCGAATGCATGAATGATTGAACAAACTGACGCTGAAACAGGATAAAGGCCAGCAGCAGGGGCGACATGGTCATAACCGTAGCAGCTGTAATGATGGACCAGTCGACCCCCGATTCCGGTGCTCCGAAAATGGCAAGTCCCACGGTCAAGGGCCGACTGTTGACTGAACTTGTGACCACCAGGGGCCAGAGAAAATTATTCCAGTGGTAGCTGACAGACACAAGTCCATATGCGATATAGGTGGACCTGGCAAGAGGGACATAGACTTTCCAGAGGATACCGATAGCTGAAACGCCTTCCACCTGGGCCGCTTCCACCAGCTCTTTGGGGATGGTCTTGAAGGACTGGCGGAGAAGAAAAATCCCGAATGCACTGGCCATATAGGGAAGTCCTATGGCCGGAATGGTGTCAAGGAGACCCATGCTGCTGATGGTGCGGTAATTTTCGACCAGAAGAACTTCGGGCATGATCATGAGCTGCAGTAGAACGAGCGCGAACACGACATTTTTCCCAAAGAATTCAAACCTGGCAAAACCATATGCCGCCAGAGTGCACAGGACAAACTGTGCTGCCAGAATCAGGGTGACAAGCACGAAGGTGTTCAGCAGGTATCTGGGGAAGGGTGCATAGGACCATGCTCTGACAAAATTGTCCATTGTCAGTGGAGCAAACAGTTCGAAATTTGTTGAAAACTCAGCTGGATGAAATGCACTCCAGAAGGCGAATACAACCGGCATGAGCCAGATTCCCCCCAGCATCCAGGCCCCGACAGTCTCGAGGATCTTTCCTGCTCCAATTTCCCCAAACTTCATGGTATTTCCATTTTATAGAGGTTTGTTCAGTGCAGAGAAAAGGTTATCTCGTCTCTGCACTGGGAAATGATTAACGATAGCGTTTCAACACACGCTCTGCCTGCTTCTGGGCATC
>DAOVUU010000334.1 GCA_030632405.1 Desulfobulbaceae bacterium
CTGCAGGTCGAGCTGGAAGGATCCGGGATCACGGGTCGCATAGACGAGAGAAACGATATAGTCTTTTATCTTATCGTCCATATAGATAGTGTTGACTACCGTTCTTGCCTTTAGAATTTCCTCCGGGCTGGCAACCGGCATGACACTGGTTTCCGAGTCGGTCAGGTCAAAAGCATCGAGAATGCGCCTCTCCTCTGCAATGGTCGGATAGCCAACGATTACCTTGAGCATGAAACGGTCTATCTGGGCTTCGGGCAGGGGATAGGTGCCCTCCTGTTCAATGGGGTTCTGGGTGGCAAGTACCAGAAAAAGCTCTGGAAGCTGAAAACTCTGCTCTCCTATGGTTACCTGTTTTTCCTGCATTGCCTCAAGAAGTGCTGACTGTACCTTTGCCGGAGCGCGGTTAATTTCGTCTGCAAGAATAAGTGAGGCGAAGATAGGCCCCTGCTTTACCTCGAAACTGGTCCGCTGGGGATTGTAAATCTCTGTTCCCATGATGTCTGCAGGAAGCATATCCGGAGTGAACTGGAGACGCCTGAAATCGGTCTGCACAGCCCTTGCCAGGGTTTTTACCGCCAGCGTTTTTGCAAGGCCCGGCAGTCCCTCAAGGAGGATATGGCCTCCTGTCAGCAGGCCGATCAGCAATCTTTCAATCAACTGTTCCTGGCCGATAATAGTTCTGGTCATCTCATTTTTCAGTAGAGACACCCAGCCGGAACTGTTTTTGACAGCCTCATTAATTGCCTGGATCGAATTGTAGATATCATCATGGCGGTTTTCAGGCAGGACCTGTGGATTGCTTAGTTGCGTCGATGACTGGGGCGATTTTTCAAACATGCGTACTCCTTTAGACCTGCTGCGATATTTTCGATTGTGTTATTTTTTTATGATTCTATAATAATAGACGTAGTATAACCGGTAATCATTACGCTACCCTTTCGTAAAGATTACAATGTCGTAATGTTCTAAAGCGGGCGATGCCCGCAACCGAAAGTTATCAGTTTTCAGTGTGCAGTTATCAGTTACTGACATCTGCACACTGAAAACTGATAACTGGGAATATTGCCATAATATCAAAATAATACGGTAAACATTTTTCTTGTTTTTATGGCAGAAGTTCAGAAATAAGGCACTAAAAGGAGACTATGAACGGACAGACCCGCGCTTCGATCAGACCCGGAGCAGAAGTGATGATTGTACTGAAAAAAGATCAGAGAACAGGGACCCTGACTCGGGGTGCAGTAAAAGATATATTAACAAAATCCCCGACCCATCCCCATGGTATCAAAGTGAGACTGACCAGCGGTGAAGTTGGCCGGGTGAAACAGCTCTTTTAAAAGAGAGAGCAGGAGGAGAGGTGAGAAGAAGAGAATGAGAAACACAATTATAATTTTTTTGCTCCTGTTTTTGAGCCTGTACACACTGTATGATAGGCGCGACTGGTTTTTTAAGCAGGCAGGCCAGGATCAGATAACATCCATTGACCAACTCCAGCATGCCTACGATAATAAGGTCAGTAATCTCCAGGTAGAGGGGAGCGGTGTAGTCAAGGCCATTTTAAAAGATGACACAAAAGGCAGTAAACATCAGCGTATCATAGTCACTTTACCCACCGGGCAAACCATTCTGCTGGCCCACAATATTGATCTGGCACCTCGGGTGGAAAACTTGAATAAAGGCGACGAGATAGCTTTCTTCGGTGAATATGAATGGAACGAAAAGGGTGGTGTTATCCACTGGACCCATCACGATCCGCAAAATAAGCATGTCGCGGGGTGGCTGAGGCATAATGGCAGGACATACAGGTAGCTCCTGCCGTTTCCGGCTATACCGGGTGAGTTCTTTTGGCAGGATCTACTTTGATTTTTATATTCAGATAGCGATGTCTGGCAATAATTAAATAATAAAGCGGGAATAAGGGAATAAGGAGCTGCCATCCAGCACAGCTGTTTTTCACTTCCAGCCGCATATTCTCAGCCATATTTTCCATGGCAATTCCATTGCTCGAAAAGTGGGCGAGCTTTGCATATATACCTACAGCGTCGGATGGAACATCGATTTCAATCTCTTCTCTGGCCTTTATTGTAGCCAGTTCTTCAGTATTGGTTCTTATTGAGTAGGGGGCCGCCATATCCAATAGCTGCCAGGGGCGTGTTATAATGACTTTCATAGTATTACGCTATGTGATGAACTCGTAAAAAAGGTCATTTGAAGCTGTAGTACCTTGCTACTGAACTTTTGTTATAAAAAACAAAAACTTGATTGCCGTATCACCGGGATATTATAGCAATATTTTTAGTTATCAGTTTTCAGTTTGCAGTGATCAGTTACTGACAACTGCAAACTGATAACTTTCTATCAGGATCTATTTTGTCAGGTACGGTTCCAGCCAGCCAAGGCCTTCAGTTGTGGTTGTTGCCGGTATATATTCACATCCTATCCATCCCTGGTAGCCGATACTGTCGAGGAAGGAGAACAGAAACGGATAATTGATTTCACCGGTGCCCGGCTCATGTCGTCCGGGGTTATCCGCCAGTTGAAGATGTTCGATACTGGAGAGATTATTCTGAATTGTACAGGCCAGGTCACCTTCCATTCTCTGCATATGGTAGATATCATACTGTATTGCCAGATTATCTGATCCCACAGCCTTCAGTATATCCAGGGCCTGAGTTGTGGTTGAAAGATAAAAACCCGGCATATCCATGGTGTTTATCGGTTCAATCAGCAGACGTATACCCTTTTCGCCCAGGCGCCCGGCCGCATATGATAGGTTTTTGACAAAGGTGGATTTTAGAACTGCCGGATCAGCACCTTCGGGGGCAAGGCCTGCAAGGCAGTTCACCTGTTTACATCCCAGTGCGGTTGCATAGTCTATTGCCTGTTCAACACCCTCGCGAAACTCATTCACCCGATCGGCCATGGTGGCAATACCGCGTTCTCCTGCATCCCAGTCTCCAGCGGGCAGATTGTGCAGTACCTGGGTAAGATTATTCTGTTGCAGCCCGTCTACGAGGTCCTGTTTATTAAAACCGTAGGGGAACAGATATTCGACCCCTGTAAACCCTGCTTTACGGGCAGCGCTAAAGCGATCAAGAAAATCAACTTCATTAAACAACATTGACAGATTTGCAGCGAAATTGGGCATTTTTTCCTCCAGTGAACGTATTTATTTTCAGTATTGTCCGGTTTAAATATTTGAAAATCAAGAAATCTACTGCTAAAAGCGGACAAAAGTTATTCATGAATCCGTTTTAGATGCTTTGCAATTTTGTAACAGGTTTTTTACGACGCCATCAGTTACGACTGCCGCCAAAAAAACGTAAGAGCATGAGAAAAAGATTAATAAAATCGAGGTACAAGGTCAGGGCTCCCATTATGGCACCTTTTCGAACCATCACTTCACCTTGAGCCATAATTCCGTCTTCGCCTATTTTTTTGATTTTCTGCACATCATATGCAGTAAGTCCGACAAAAATAAAGACCCCAAGAAGGGAGATGACCCAGTAGAGGGAGGAGCTCTTGAGAAAGATGTTGACGATGGAGGCGATAATGATGCCCACTAGTCCCATAAAGAGAAAGGAGCCCCAGCCGGAAAGATCCCGTTTGGTCACCAGGCCGTAGATGGCCATTGCACCAAACATTCCCGCGGTTATAAAAAAAGTGGAGGCAATGGAGGTTGAGGTATAGGCGAGAAAAATCATCGATAAAGTCAGTCCATTGAGGAATGCATAGCCGAGAAAGAGGCTGGTAGCAGTGGTGGCCTGGATCTTACTGATGCGGGCGGAGAGAAAGAAGACCATACCCAGTTCGGCAATAATAAGAACGAAGAATGCAGGGCTGGCCACGAGGCGCATA
>DAOVUU010000177.1 GCA_030632405.1 Desulfobulbaceae bacterium
GTCACCGAATTTGGTCTGGCATGTGTAGTAGGCGGCTTTGAGACCGCAGATCTTCTGAAAAGCCTCATTCTTCTTGCCCGCCAGGTGGGAGAGAATAAACCGAAAGTGGAAAATATCTATCCGCGGGCAGTCTCCTGGGAAGCTAATCTCAGAGCGAAAAAAATGGTCGACGAAATCTTTGAACCTGTGGATATGGCATGGCGGGGGCTCGGTACTATTTCTGACAGCGGTCTTAAAATCAGACCCGAATATGCTGATTTTGATGCCGAAGTACAGTTAAACATCGATCAGATAGAGACAGCCGAGCCGGAAGGATGCATATGCGGAGAGATCCTCAAGGGCATAAGTAATCCTCAAGAATGCCCGCTCTTTGACACCAGATGTACTCCCGGAGATCCGATAGGCCCCTGCATGGTTTCCAGTGAGGGTACCTGTGCCGCCTATTATAACTACGGACGGGATATGTGATGGTACAGGAAAAATTGATACTCCTTGACCATGGCAGTGGCGGCCTTGCCAGCCAGAAACTCATAGGTGAAATGTTTTTGAAATATCTGGATAACCCGATCCTCAAAACCCTTGAAGACAGTGCTGTTCTGGAAAATCAGGCAGGAAAACTTGCATTTACAACTGACAGCTATGTGGTGGACCCCATTTTCTTCCCCGGCGGTGATATAGGCAAACTCGCAGTACACGGAACCATAAACGATCTTGCAATGAGGGGTGCCAAACCACTCTGTCTCAGCCTTGGACTCATTCTTGAAGAAGGCTTTCCGCTTGAAAAACTGGAACGGGTAATCATCTCTGTCAGTGCCGCGTGCAGCGAGGCGGATGTACCGGTTGTCACAGGGGACACAAAGGTTGTCCCTAAAGGGAAAGGTGACCAGATTTTTATCAACACCTCCGGTATAGGTTTTGTTGCGGAAGAGATCACCCTCTCATCCAAAATGGCCCAGGAAGGCGATATTGTCATACTCTCCGGCAGCATGGGTGACCACGGTATAACCATAATGACCTGCCAGGCCGGAATATCTGTACAGGGCAATTTAAAAAGCGATACCATGCCGCTCCATAATCTTGTGCAAAAACTTCTGACTGAGCTCCCCGGCTGTGTTCATACTCTTCGGGACCCTACCAGGGGAGGAGTGGCAACCACCCTCAATGAAATAGCTGAAAACAGCGGGCTGTGTATTGAACTCAGTGATGAATCGCTGCCTGTCCGTCCCGAAGTGAAGGCAGCCTGTGAACTGCTCGGACTTGAACCACTCTATCTGGCTAATGAAGGTAAATGTCTTGTTATTGTCCAGGAGGATAAGGCGGCTAAAGCACTTGAAATTATACGCTCTACCCGAGAGGGATCTGAAGCTGCAATTATAGGCAGGCTTACTGCCGGAAAAAGGGGAAGAGTTTTCATTAACACCCCCGTTGGCGGCAGTCGGATCGTCACTCCTCTACATGGTACCCCCTTGCCCCGAATCTGCTAAGGAGTTGGACTGACCTTTTTACGACGCCATCAAGGCTGATAAAGAATTCAAATTATTTCACTACAGAAATGACAATTTCAGACAAAAAAATCGGTATAGCCGGGATAGGTAATTTTTTATTACGGGATGAAGGATTCGGTGTACATGTTGTCCACTATCTACAGGACAATTACCTGTTTCCTGAAAATGTCGAGATACAGGATATCGGCACTGCGGGGATCTACATGGCACCTTTCCTGGAAGAATGTGATCCCGTTTTCGTTATTGATGTTGTTGATATTCAGGGAGAACCGGGCTCCTTTCACTTTTTCACCCTGGACGATGTGCAGGCAGGGAATTTTCAGCTGCGTATGTCGCCGCACCAGCTTGGCTTCCTGGAGATCCTTGAGGTCTCAAAACTTCGTGATGCTGCCCCGGCACAGATTGAATTCTACACGATAATTCCCCATGAGTTAACTGAAAGTATTGAACTTTCCGATATTGTTGCCAGGCGCAAAATTGAAGTGGCAGAAATGATCATCAAGCGCCTTGAAGATTTTGATGTTACGGTCTCAAAAAAATAAGTATGCATGAAATATCACTGGTACAGGGACTTTTTCATCAGCTCAAAGAGCTGGCACAGGAAAACGGGCGCAGCAAAATCACCAGTGTTACAATGAAAATTGGTCCTCTGTCTGGTGTGGTTATCGATTCCTTCCGCTTTGGGTTTGACATCCTCTCCACAGACAATGACCTTATCCGAGGTGCAAAACTCATTGTCGAGATACCGCCAGTCACGTATACTTGCACAGAATGTGGTCATAAAAAAACAACTACAGGTAAAAAACCGGAAGCATGTTTCAAATGCGGGGAACTTTTTCTCATCCATGAGGGTGGTGAAGAACTTATACTTCGTCAAATTGAAATGGAATAGGGGAAAATAATGTGTGATACTTGCGGCTGTTCAAGCCCTTCAGACCACGGCCAAAGTAAAATTATTGACGTGCATACCAGCCTCTTTGCAGCAAATGACGCGCTTGCAAAAACCAACCGGGAACATTTTGATAAGACCGGTATTGTAGCTCTCAACCTCATCAGCAGTCCCGGTTCGGGAAAAACAACACTGCTTGAACATACCATTGAAGCTCTTAAAGAGGAGATCAACATCGGAGTCATCGAGGGTGATATTGAGACCGAAAAAGATGCGGAAAGAATACGGGCAAAAGGTGTACCGGTTATCCAGCTCACAACCGGCGGTGCATGTCACCTGGACGCGGCGATGACCCATAAAGGGTTTCATCGTCTGGAAAAAGAAACGGGCGGAGATAAAATCGATCTGCTGTTCATTGAAAACGTCGGCAACCTTGTCTGCCCGTCAAGTTTTGATTTAGGTGAACATCGGCGGGTGGTCCTGGTTTCAGTGCCTGAAGGGCCGGATAAACCGGCAAAATACCCCAAGGCCTTTATCAGTTCCCACACCTTTATTATAACCAAGACCGACCTGCTCCCCCATTTTGATTTCCCTGTACCGGAAGCTATTGGCGACGCTCTCCATCTCAATCCAAACCTTCAGACCATGGCTCTTTCCTCCACCAGCGGTGATGGGATGGAAACGTGGCTTAACTATCTGCGGGAACTGGTAGCTCAAATGAAAGAAAACAAAATTGCAGGATGAAAAAACCAATCAGATTGCTCCTCTGGCTCCTGCTTGCTCTGTTTTTACAGAGTTGCGGGAACCACATACGACAGAAAACAGATCCAAAATTCATCGGGTATGAAGAATTCGGCAAAGCATCATTTTATGCCATGAAATTCCAATTCAGTAAAACGGCAAGCGGTGAACGTTTCAATCAGTTTGCCATGACAGCCGCCCACAAAACTTTACCCCTTGGTACAATGCTTCTGGTAACTAACCTTGAAAACGGCAAGAGTATCAAAGTGAAGGTTAATGACAGAGGACCTTTTATAAAGGGGCGAATAATTGATCTCTCCAGAAGTTCATTTGCAAAAATTGGAGATACCAGGCAGGGAATTCTCTCCGTCAAAATTGAAACTATCGAATGACAAGATATCAAGAGCTGCGTGCAGCAAGAACACTCCTCGAACTTGATGAAACTGCAGATTTAAAGTCCATCAAGACAAACTACCACCGACTTCTCGCTCAATGGCATCCGGACAAGTGCACCCAGGACGTGCAGGAGTGTCATGAAAAAACCCAACAGATAATCGCTGCCTACAATATTCTCAGAGACTATTGTCAGAAGTATCGATACTCTTTCACTGAAACTGCCGTCAAGAGGCACTTAACGGCAGAACAGTGGTGGAGTGAGAGATTTGGGGTTGACCCTTTGTGGGGAAACAGAAAGTAAGTATCTTTTACCTTCCCCCTACACCTCAGTCACAATAATAGCATCCTCCGGACAAACCTCTACACAGGTTTCACAACCAAGACATTCATCCATCTCTACCGGCTCGGACTTGCCGTCCACCAGTTCCAGTACAGAAACCGGGCAACTATCAATACATTCCTCACAACCGGTACATTTGTCTTTATCTACGGCTACATTAAACATTTTAACCTCTTTTTGATTATGGACTTTTTGAATACTCTTAACTGGTACAATATTATGCTTCCAAAATAATCAGCTATTTCTCGTCTGAAATTGTGTAATACTTGTGGGGTGTTAATTTAATCCGCAGGGAGTTTGATTGTAAGTACAGGAACTTTACTTTTATGTACAACTCCCCGGGCAACGGAACCAAGCAGCAAATCACCAATCAAGCTGTGCCCATGTGTGCCCATAACAACCACATCATATTCCCCGTCATCGACAGCTGTGATTATCTCCTGTACAGGATGACCTGCCTTGATAAGGACGTGGTTAAGATCTACTCGACAACTGGGAAGATCGTTTTTAATATCTTCGCAGACACTTTTAACCCTCTCTTTTATTGAATCCATAGCCTTGCTCTGCCCTTCAGTATTAATCCTGGTAAGTTGGTCAACACTAAAATGAACAGCGATATCATAATCCATGGAGGCCAGATCAGGTATAACATGTATGATGGTGATAGTTGCATCATACTTTTCAGCAAGGCTCATGGCCCAAATCATTGCAGCCTTTGCACTTTCTGATAAATCAGTGGCATAGAGTATTTTTTTTATTTCTAACATATCTCTCCCTCCATTTTTATCCTCTGGCAAGCCCCGGTATCATCGAGGGAGGAATAACCAGAACAGGACAAGGTGCCCGCAAGATAGTATTCGTTGCAACCGATCCAAAGGAAGCTACACCTGGACTTTCTCCCATGGCGAGAGGAAGATCAGTCGAAGTACCCAGTACCATAAGATCTACAGCTGTATTTCTGGCATGTTTTACAATCTCCCCCACCACATCTCCATCGGTAACATTAATGGCATATTTGTCAAATCCTCTCTCTCTCATCTGTCCCACATATGCCTGAGCTACTTTTACTTCACCTTCTTTAATTACCTGTTCAACTTCGTTGTTATCACCATTTAAACGGCCGATGCCATAATATATCCACAACTTTGCATCATTTTCCATGGCAAGGTTCAAAGCAAAATTAAAAATATGGTCACAATATTCAGTTAAACAGGTATTGAATAATATCTTCTTATACATTTTTACCTCCCTGTTTTTCATGACATTTATCAGTCAAAATCCCATTCAGTTTCAGTGCAGACCTCAGAATATCGGCCTGCACCATAGACATCATTTTTAGTTCCCGAGAGTATCAGCCACAGCCTCTCTCTCAAGATGTTCCTGCCATTTTTCTCCCCAGAGATCAGGAGTAGTTTCTTCAACCGGAAGGATAGAATCCCAACTGATACCAATCTCGGTGAAAATATTTTTCAGAGCTTCTTCACTCGGCGCAAGCCATATACAGTAGCGAACCGATTTTTCCTGATTGGTGTATGTCCTTACCCATACCCCCCCTCCGCTACCTTGCAGTTTTCTCCAGCTGGCCTGAACCTCTTTACAATCAGTATCAAGATTGCTATGAACCATCATAAATTTATTAAGTTTAACTTCACTCATGGTCATTCTCCTTTTGACAAATTTAAAAAATCTTTATCTGTATACATCTTCTTTCTACTTCCCAGCGAATGCGCATCCCAAACCGGATTACATAAATTACAGCAACAACCATGCCAACAATATGGGTAAGATTTTTATTGCTTAATTTTCTATTACTTACAGGAACATCAGAGAGTCAATTGCAGTTTTTCGCAGCAGACAAATATCATGGTAATTATTCTCCTGGTTTTTGTACTCCACGACGACACGACATGTTTAATTCCGTTATTTCATACAGATACCACCTATTCTGTTTAGGTATTGACAAAAGAGTGCTCCCTTACTTAAAATGATACATCCGAGCAGGTGGCGCCACCTGGTGGCGCCGAGCTAAAATCCAAGAGGTTTCTAACATGAAAAATATTGAAGATGAAATAGAAAACAATGAATTTGTGAAATTGCTGCTTGAATCAATCGGTGACGGCATTTTCGTTCTGGGTACAGATGGCAAAA
>DAOVUU010000123.1 GCA_030632405.1 Desulfobulbaceae bacterium
GATATATTCCTGTTTTATGATTCCCTCGACAGCGCGGGAGATGATAACGAAAAAATCAGGGCAGCGATGCTAAAAGCCAAAACAAAAGAAGAATCTTCAATCGTAAAACTTATCACTCATACCAGAGGAAATGGGTTCTTTCACATCCAGGGCGTCTTCCACGGACTCTTCAAGAGCAAGAGCAAACAGCGCTATATTCCGCTTACCGAGGCAAATGTCACCACAGTAATACGTTCAGGTGATAAATGGCTTAAACAAAAGGTCGTAATCGAGAATTCTTTTGTTGGCGTCAGTACACAGCACATAGAGTCATGTTTCCTCTCTCAGTGACCCGTTATTTTATATCTTTGACCTTTTCAATTTTTAACTGCCACGCCGCTTCTCCGGGAAATAATCTGTAGGTTATTTCCCGCTTACCTCCCGTAGGGTTTTTATGAGAGTCGCCTTCCAGATAAATCGGAAAATATCTTGTCAGCCTCCGGTTGTTTATGGTGAAAAAATCATGACCCATATACCCATCAAAATGCTTATCATCTTTTTGGATTTCAGGGAAGTTGATCATGGACAGGCTCTTGTCTCTGTTTGATGAAAAAGCCAGTAAATTCCCATAACTTCCCGATCCGGCAGAAATGGTGAAAATATAAATTTCATCAAACCCATTGCCGTCAAGATCAGCAATAATTACTTCCTTTACAGGATCAGAATTTACAATGGTTTCGTTTAAATTGTGTTCGAAATCATGCGACACTATCTTGATATTGCTCATACTTTGAACCGTTGGATGTGTTTCTGTAACAATTACTGTCTTGCCATTTTGCATTTTATAGGATGCCTGATGATCCTGAGCATGAGGCGAATCGAGAAAAATTACAGTGGAGGCAAGTATGGCTAGTATCTGAGAAATCTTTTTATTATTCTTCATCAAATTGTCATGCTTGTATGTTTTTGCGAGTTGTTGACTCTGTACTCTATTTCTTTACCATACCGTTGCCCCTATCTTGGTCGCTACGTTTTTAATTTTTTGTATCCTGGGAAGGATCACAGTTATAATAACGAGGTATTGAGTTCAAAGATATCTGCGGAAAGGTAACACACCTTGTATAACACGGGAAAAGTGTGTACTGTATAAGTGTGAAAATAGGGGAGGTTAAAAAATGGTAAAAAATATCACATTAAGTGCAGACGATTTTCTTCTTGATCGAGCCAGGAAAAAAGCTCGACAGGAAAATACTTCACTGAATCAGCTTTTCAGGAACTGGATAAAAAAATATGTTAACCGGGATGAGATTGCAGCTGAATATACTTCTCTCATGCAAAATCTTGAGGATGTAAAAGCCGGGCAAAAATTTTCAAGAGATGAAATGAATGAAAGGTAGATTTTTTCTCGATACCAATATTTTCGTGTATTCCTTTGATAAGACTGCAAGAGATAAACAGCAAAAATCACAAGAGCTTATAAAATTATCTCTTAAGACCGGTCTGGGATATGTTAGTTTTCAGGTCATTCAGGAATTTTTTAATGTTGCATCAAGAAAATTTGAAGTACCAATGCCCTTACTGAACAGTAAGGAATATCTCGACAAGGTTTTTATGCAGCTTGAAGTTGTTTATCCAGATAGTGACTTTATGAAAACAGGTTTAGATATAGCATCAACCACAGGTTATCCTTTTTATGATTCATTGATTATTTCAGCCGCTCTCAAAGCTGGCTGCGACATCCTCTATACTGAAGATTTACAGGATGGCCAGCAAGTTCGGAGCCTCACCATTTCCAATCCATTTATCCGTTGAGGTAAAAAAAATTAACCGTAGGTTATTTCCCGCCGGCCTCCCGCAGGATTTTTATCAGGTCAACTTTTCTTTCGTACCCGTTTTTTCCCCCATCAGTTTAGAAAGCGGGTTAGCAGAAATGCCGTGGGATACCAGGCTGAGGAACACGGTCAGTACCACCACCATGGCGATGAATCCACCTCCTGGAACACCCTCATTTATGACAATAATTGCAAAGACAAGGCTGGCCAGGCCCACAACGGTCACCTGCTTCCATATCTCAGTCACGCCTGTCAGATATAAACATCCCCATCAGCCATGCCACTACAACTGCGGTAAAAAACTGCCCCATGATTGCCTCCATCTGGCAAAGAGAAGCCGCACCGGGTGATTGAGGAGTAATATCTCCATAACCGAGAGTTGTCAGGGTAACAAAACTGAAATAATTAAATATATGGGATGCATTCTGCGTATCCTCAAGGAGAGCACCACTGTAGGCTCCCGGACTCAGCTGATATAACAAGGTATAGAGTGAACCCCAGAAGAGCCCGATGATGAGATACAGACTGAATGTCGCGTAGAGTACATTTGTGCTCACTCTCCGGGCATTTCTGATCTGGGATATAAATGAATAGATGAGGAGTCCATAATAGACAGCAAAAAGGAGATGTGCACCAAAGCGGCTGAAAGAAATAATATCATAGAGACCAAGCCAGTACAGAATGAGAAGAGGCAGAAGCAGGGTAACGGCGATAGAGCGCTGTTTTTTTTGTTTATTCACAGCATACACTGCGGCAAACAGCGCTGCCGACAGTGATACATGAGCAAGAATCGCCAAAGAGTGATTTGGTTCCAAAAAAGGGCTGCCCACAATGTAGAGGAGCAGAAAAAATAGAAGATTCCTGAACCCATGCCCCTCTATGGACTGTTTTTTTTCTTGTATCGCCATTTCACTGCTCCTCAAGATCAGGATTATTTCGCCTGGTAGAGTCAGTATGCATAAGCGGTGAACCAGCCTTGAAGGATGCCTGGCATGAGGTTAATTGGAGAACGGATATAATCTTGCAGGATCGGTCGGAAAGGGATATTTATGACGATCGTAAATGGAGCGGTTTTGTTCAGAAGGCCATGTTTTTAGGGCAACCTTAGAAAGCGATGTTTTATCACCTTTGCCCGTATTACCCCTGCTCTATTTTTTGTTTTTCTTTTTCTACTACTGTTTTATATGCCGAAAGTTCTGTGTTCACATTATCCCTCTTCCACCATCTCCTGCGGCAAAGAAAAGCTGCTGGCACCAAGTAGCGGCGCCATGAATATTACACCAGCGCCGGGCTCGCCAATCCCCGCTTTCTCATAAATAAAATCAAACACTTCATCCGCCTTGGCTTCCGGCACAATCACTTCGATCAGTCTCGCAAAGTGCGGTTCAGGAAGTTCGTCAGCTTGGGTTTTTGCCTCAAACAGGGAAGCAAACCCCCGACAGTTGATACTGTTGGCACGACTGATCTGGCATTCCTTGTAGAGGGCTCGCAGCAATTCCTTTTCCTTCTTTTCACTGCTTATTACGCAGGTGATAAGCTTCGCTGCCTTGCGCACCACGTGATGTTGTGTATCATTGATGGTATCCATGATCATCAGTCAAGCGGATTCTGTATTATTTAACGATTTAAGAACATTTTCCGGCAAATAGGTCGCCACCTTCTCCAGCGGAGTGATGTACATGAAGCCCACCCCCGGAGTATCGAGCTCACCGGCACGATACAGTGCATCGAAGACCACGTCCCTTTGTTCGGCTGAGACCAGCACACTGACAACGTCCTTTTCGGTTTCAACAGCTATACCCCATAAACCAAAACGCTTGCGTGCCCCGGTGCCTTTGGCATGGTGTACGCTGGAACCGACGGATACCCCGAGTTTACGTGCAGCCTTGAGAATCGCATCGCCGCGACCCACTTGTATCACACAGGTAATCAGGGCAGCGTCCGTTAGGTAGACAATATTTTGTTTGCTCATACGATGGCCTGAGCCTCCTGTTCGTGAGATGTGGAAACTGCCTGAATTGCCAAGGTCTGTATTCTCGCCTGGTAACTGGCCCACAAGCCTGTTACCATGACGCTGATTATCGGCCCGATGGAAGCAAGACAGAGAATGCCAAAACCTTCAACGGCATTCATTGCCCCGCCAATTCCAAGCCCCATGGCCAACACCAGGGGCACAGTGATCGGGCCGGTGGTCACTCCAGCACTATCCCAGGCGACATTAACAAATTGCTCACTTGAGAAGAAGGTCAGCACAATAGCCAGCAGATAACCCGGCACCAGAATCCATACCAATGGAAGATCAAATACCAGCTTGGCCACACCTGCTGCAATTCCAAAGGCAACCCCGAGGGATACCGCCTTCAACAATGTACTTTTTTTGAAAACACCGTTGGTCAGCTCCTCAGTGGTCTCGCCAAGAGCGTTGAGGGCTGGTTCCGCTATCGTTGCCCCATAGCCCAAAGCCCAAGCAAATAACAATGCCAGGGTCACACCGACGATATATTTATAAATGGGCGAGATCTCTATGCCTGGTATCTCGAGGAATGCAGCCGGAACCAGACTACCAATACTCCCTCCCAGCATGGAAAGCCCGAAGGTAAGTCCCAGGTTGAAGATACACATACCAATGACGGTGAGAACGATACCGTAGATCATTTCCCCCTTATTCTGCAGCTTCTCCTTCAGCACAACGTTGAAGACAAAAAACAGAAACAGCACCAGGGGCAAAATTGCGCGGACACCCAAGACAATCTCCTGCCAGGGACTACGCTCATACCAGGCGGGTGACACATCTTGGGCAGTACTTGCAAGATCCCTTGCCAGAGCGATAATCTCTCCCGGCGACTGACTGTTTGAGACGTAAAGCGCCAGCAAAAATACTCCGATAATGGGAAACAGAGAGGCCAGGGTTACGATACCAAAGCCTGATAATTCAGAATCCCCCTTGCCAGCTGCTGCCGCGATACCAATACCCAGCGAAAGCACCAGCGGCACAGTCACCGGCCCGGTTGTCACCGCACCGCAGTCCCAGGCCAGACCAATCACCTTTTGCAATTCCGGATCCATTGCCGCAAACAGGGTTAGTGCCAGCACCGGCATAAGAGTTGCGTAAATCAGGGGTTTCAGACTCCAACCATAAACAAACCTGAGCGTGCCCAGCACCGCGGCCAGACCCACACTGGCACCTACTACCAGCACCAGCACGCCGGACCAATCATTGAGCAGGGCGTATAGATAAGGTGCCTGCTCAACAGATACATTCTGACCAGCTGCCTTGAGCGCACCAATTGCCGGCTCTGCAAAGGTCACCCCGATACCCAGCAGCAACGTAATCAATAAAACCAGAGGGAGTGATAATTTTCGTGGCAGGGTGGCGCCAATCACAGTACCGAATGGCATCAACCCAAGTTTGAGCCCTTCCATAAAGAACATTAGCCCCACGATAACCGCGAAAAGACCGGAAGTGATAATCCAGTAGTCCGCTTCCAGCTGTCGCAGGATAAGGATCTGGAACAAGACAAGGTAGACCGCAAGTGGCACCACTGCTTTTATCTGTTCCATGAAACGCACTGAGACATAGGGGCGTATCAGCCGATAAATCTCAGCGGGCACAAGCTTTAAGGGGGGCAGCTCACGTGGAACTACACACCCTTCCGCATCCGTTTCGAGCTTCGGAAAAAAGCGGTTCATGCTCATCTCATTGCGGCCTGCCCCAAGCTTGCGCTGATAGTCTCCAAATCGATAACTTGATGACATAGGGTTATCGTCTCCTAGTTAATTTGTCAAAAAAAGGTCACCTTTCCACTTATCCCGATATTGCAGACATAAAGTTGAAATCAGGAACCTGCGACCAATACTCTACTTTATTATTAAACCATAGTCGTCGAGTTTTCCATATCGAAAATTACGCTTTGCTCAGAACTTCATCAGGTACAAAATCTCTGGCGATGCGTTTGGTCAGGGTATAGATGCCTCGAAATTTATCCAGCAGCTCCATCTCCAGCCGGACCAGGTTCAGATGCTCTTTATCCACTATGCCGATACGTTCAGACTGGCGAATGAGTAACTCTTCCGCTATCTGGTCAATATCTTCCTTGACAGCAATAACCTCCACTGCAGCTGTCTCATCTTCCTCCCGCACAGCCTGAATAACATGATCAAACGCATAGATCACCTTATCTGCCATGTCCAGTACCAGTGAGCGGGTAGCCTCACTGGGCCTTGTCTTCAGATTAATAAAACCCTTCAAAATATTGCGCATTTCATCGTTGAGAATAGTTGCCATATTTTTCAGGTTCATCGTGGCGTTTAACAATGATTGAAAACGCTTACTTTGTTTGTCCGTCAGGTGCTGCTGCCGTACATCACGTAAGTACTCAAGAATGGCATCGGCCAGAATATCGACCTTGTGGTCCAGTTTCAGTACAGCATCACATTTTTGCTCGTCACTATCTTGTATTCCTGAACGCAGGGTCGAGTACATCTCTTTAATAATCTCACCCATATGGCCGAGCTCAAATCGCACCTGTTCAAGTGCCATTGCTGGAATACCGATCATCTCCTCTTCCAGGTAACGTGGCTCGATAATAATCTTCTTCTCTACCGGTCGATCCGGCACCAGTTTTTTTGCCAGCCACGCAAAAAAGGGAGTGAAACTGATGAACAGCAGGGTATTGGCTACATTGAATACCGTATGGGCATTGGCTATCTGGCGCGGCACCTCGGCCGCCATTCGTGCCTTGCCGCTCAGTTCCGGGGAACTCGGTGAAATCATCACAATGAAATCCGCCAGCTGTGGAATAAACAATATCCAGACCAATACACCTGCAACATTGTATATTACATGTACCATCGCCGCCCGTACTGCTTCAACCGGTTTTCCAAGGGATGCCAGGATGGCGGTAACACAGGTGCCTATATTGGCGCCAAAAGACAGTGCTATCCCGGCCGGTAGACCAATAAGGCCGGATGATGCCATCACAATCGCGATGCCGGTGGTTGCCGCCGATGATTGAACCAGCCCCGTGAATACCGCACCGATCAGGATACCCAGCAACGGGTTTTCCATCTTGACCATGAGGTCAAGGAATGGTTGGTAGCTGCGCAACGGCAGCATGGCATCGCCCATCACACCCATGCCATAAAAGACCAGTCCCAATCCCATGACCATGCTGCCGTAATGCCGTGTATTTTCAGCTTTACCAATAAACA
>DAOVUU010000344.1 GCA_030632405.1 Desulfobulbaceae bacterium
GAAAACAACCGACGTCAGCAAGGTGTTGTTAATTTTCAATATGACAGTGGTTTCCATGCCAGACGGCAGAGCTGAATAAATACTCCCCTGGATCCCCTTTTTTTCTGAGAGGCCAATGCATTCGGGCCGCAGGCCCAGGACAAGCCTCTGACCCGTTTCAAGAGATGGAAAGGAAGAGACAGGGGTAAAAGAAAAAATAAGATCTTCGGCAACGAGCTGAATATTTTCTGCTCCGATCTGCCGGCATTCAACTTCAACAAAATTAATTGTCGGATTACCGACAAACTCGGCACTAAACAGGTTGGTTGGTTCTTTATACACCTCCAGCGGCGGTGCATATTGTTGCACCCGGCCTTCTTTCATCAGACATATCTGGCTGGAGAGGGTCATGGCCTCCAGCTGGTCATGGGTCACATAAACAAAGGTGGAATTCGTTTCCCGGTGAAGTCGTTTCAGTTCAGTCCGCATTTCTATTCTGAGTTTTGAATCCAGATTGGAAAGCGGCTCATCCATGAACAACACCCTGGGACGGGGTGCAAGCGTCCTTGCTATAGCAACACGCTGCTGCTGCCCCCCTGACAACTCTGCTGGATAACGGCCCAGTAATTCATCGATCCTCAACAACTCGGTCAGCTCATGGACTCGACGATTGATATCCTCTTTGCTCCACTTCAAATTTTCCAGACCAAATGAAATATTCTGGTTGACGGTCATATGGGGCCACAGGGCATAGTTCTGAAAGAGGAACCCTACATCCCTTTTTGCCGGCGCTAAATCAATCCCTTTTTCGGAAGAAAATACCAGCTCATCATCGATGTAAATTTCTCCCTCGGTGGGACTTTCAAGGCCTGAAATCATCCTCAGTGTCGTTGTTTTTCCACAACCGGAAGGGCCCAGCAAGGTGACAAAACCTTTGTCTGCAATGGTAATATTCAGATTTTCCACAGCCACAGAATTTCCAAATCTTTTTGTGGCATTTTTAATCTTGATTTCAGGCACTTGTCAATCTCCTATTCCCTTGTCGATGGATGCTCCGGTAACCTTGTTAACAATTGCATTTAATGAAATAACAACGAGCACGATAAACAATATGATCGCATTGGCATATTGATCCCACCCTTTTTCGTTATACTGAAACAGCATGGTGGTCAAAACTTTAGTAGCGGGGGTAACCAGCAAAATGAACAGAGACAGCTCCCGCATGCTTGAAATAAAGGGAAGAAGGAAACCGGACAGCACACTGGCCCGCTGAATAGGTATAATAATTTTCACCATTCGTTTCCACCAGCTGACACCAAAAATCACGGCAGCTTCTTCGATCTCCCTGCCGAGTTGAAAAATGGCATTGATACCGGCCCGGGATGCAAACGGCAGGTATTTTACAGAACCGATCAGCACCAGTATAGCAAAACTGCCGTAAAGCGATGGAATAATGCCCCTTTTTACAGCAAACATGGAAAGGTAGATAGCACCGAACGCCATACTGGGAAGGAGGTAGGGGAAAAATGACAGCCGATCCAAAGTGTTGGCCCAGAAAGACCCCCGCTTCTTTACCACACCGTAGCCTACCAGCAGTCCAACTGTCCCTGCCAGAAGGGAGATCAAAACAGATAATCGGACACTGTTCCAGAGGCCGATATATATATACTTGTTTCGAAGTATACCCGGCTCGCCACTCAAAACATCCGGCTGACCTTCTCCCAGCCAGAACAATGTCGTAAAATTCTCAGCCTTAAAACTCCCCGACGAAATCTGAAAAGATTGAACGGCAAATGTGATCAATGGCACAACCGTGATCATAACAAGCCAGACTAAAAGCACCAGGGAGAGTATCGTGCGAAACTTTTTTAGATTTACCAGAGAAATATTTGAACTTTTACCGGTTACTGTTGCAAAAGATTTTCTTTTCCCAATCAACATCTGATTGGTCATGAGAATAATCGCACCGATAGTAATCATGACAAGTGCAATCAGATATCCATATCCCGGGCTCGTTCCGTTCAGAGTCCTGAAAAGCTGTGTCGTTAAAACCTGGAACCGCACCGGTGTGCCCAAAAAAGCAGGGACAGCAAAGGCACTCATGGCACTTGAAAAAACCAGCAATATTGTAGAAAGCATCGCCGGCAGAACAATGGGAATAGTAATTTTACGGATAATCCGCCATCTTCCGGTTTTCAATATCTGAGCAGCTTCTTCCAGATTGGCGTCCATATTTCTCAATATACCGCCGATGAGAATATAGGCAAACGGTGCGTAATGCAGCCCCAGGACAACGGTAATAGGGAAAAAACCATATGCAAACCAGTCAGGTGTCTGAATACCTGTAAAGGCGGTGAACAGGCCGGGAGCCCCCACCCTTTCATTTTTAAAAAAATTGAGCCAGGCCATCGCCAGGGTCCAGGAGGGCATTATATACGGTAGAATGAATAGACTGGATACGAGTTTTTTGAATCGAATATCTGTTCTGGTGACCAGCCAGGCAAAGCCACCTCCCATGCAGATCGCGATCAGACACGTTATTATGGCTACCCAGAGTGTATTGAAAAGCGGCTGATAGAAAATGTTTTTACTATATTTACCAGCAAAAATGGATTGCCAGTGAAAAGTAGTAAAATCTCCCGCAGTGGTCCCCTTGATCCGCATCAACTCAGACGAATGAACCCTGAAGGTATCATTAACGATTGAGAAGAGCGGTACGAGAATCAGGTATATGAGGATCGTTATTAAAGAGACGAGTATGACATTTTCCGGCTTACGAAAAAAGCTTTTTAAACCATGTATGAAAGTCATAAACTGTGAAATTATCAAATATTGCCAGTAACATCAACACATCCATTTTGAAGGTCACCGTCCAAAAGGGATGTGTTGTCTGTATGTGCTAGTTAAATCAATAGATTAAACTGTTCCAGAATTCTTCAACTTCTCCACGGTTTTCATAAATATACTCAGGAGATTCAAGAACAAGAACCTGGGACCAGACATCCAGTGTATTATCTCCCGGATACGGTTTGATGTTGGGATTGGAGCTGTAAGTGCCCAGAGAACCGGACCACGGTGCAAATCCCTCCGCCGTCAGCAGATATTCAATAAACAACTTTGCTGCGTTGGGATTCTTCGCGTTATCCCGAATAAGCAGAAAGCTGGGGTAAAAAAATCCGGCAAAAGGCTCCATACCCATAATAGGCATCAGAGCCAGATTTTTCTTCTTTCTGGATCTGAGTTTAGAATAGGTACCCAGAGAAACCGCTTCAATATTTTTCCCCTTTTCACCCAGGGCACCTGCCATTTTGGTATCACTGGTAAACATAACCAGTTGATTATTAATGAAACTTTTTATCCATTCATAACCGGCATTAGGGGTTGTCAGGGAAATCTTCTTACCAAAATACCGCTCATACGCTGCTGCCAGTAATTTTGAAACTTCAGGAGATGTAACCATCGTTAAAAAATTCGCATTGACCCCTTCTTTCAGAGGATCCTTGAACCAGAATTTCTTTTCCCATTTTTTTTCGGTGAGTTCCCACACATTTTTGACGGGTGGAAACACGTTTGTCTCAGAGTTGTATGTAAATACTTTAGTGATAAAACTGAAGTAAAGCGGAGTCTGATATTTCTTTGGAATAATATCTTTCATACTTTCCGGGACATAACTGTATCCGTACCCGGGTTTTATGATCTCACCAAAAACACGCCCCGAATCCTGGGCAATGATAAAATCAGCTCCATATATTTTATTTTTTCCTTCCTGGAAAACCTTC
>DAOVUU010000421.1 GCA_030632405.1 Desulfobulbaceae bacterium
ATTAACCCTGACCTTTGCTGTTATAATCTGCATATTGTCAGCAAATGTCAGCTTAATGACCCTGCCTGTGGTAATTCCTTTGTATTTAACTGGTGAGCCTTCTTTTAAGCCATGAGCTTGTTCAAAATGGACTGTTAATTCAATCTCATCGGCATAAAGAGCTTCATTGAGATTTTCGTAGAGGGGATAGGGAGAATCAGAGGAAGTTGATACATCTCCAGAGGGATTTATGCAGCCGATACCGCCGGAAACAACAGACTGGAGAGAGCCGGTCTGTATATTAATGCCTGCGAGACTCCCGGAGATCTGTATTCCGCTTATGTTATAAAAGCGGGATGTTTTGTTTACCAGATCCTTGAATTTGTCCTGAACAAAACAATCAATAAGAACTTTCTGGTGATCATCGGTGAATCGAAAGTCCTGGATATATCCAATTTGAATATTTTTATGGAGGATAGGCCCACCAATTGACAGGGATTGGGCAGTATCTGAGAGAATACGGAACCGTTTGCCCGGTGGCTGCAGTCCCGGAACAGATTCTACCGCCTTTGTATAGCTGGAGTAGAGTGTATATTCTTTTCCTTCAGGGGGTGCAAAAGTTTTCTTTTTATTCAATTTATCGGGAGTTGTAAAACTGATTCCTCCATGAAGCATTTGGGTCAGAGGGCCTGTGGATACTTGAAGTCCGGAAAAGTCAGCTTCCATTTTAATGCCGCTCTGTAACCAGAAAATACTCTTTTGGCTGAGCAGGTGGAGGTATTGTTTGTAGATGTAAATTGTTGTTTTGACAGTTTTGCCGGATTTGTCCAGATCTATATCTATTATTTCTCCGACGTTGATGTTTTTAAAATAGACAGGGGCGTTTACCGAGAGAGAGACGGTCTCATCAGAAGTTAAAAGAAAGGTTTTACCGGGACGAAGTGGATTTTGCAGTGGTGGTTTCGGAAGAATCTCAAAAGAATTTTTAAATGCACCTTCTCCGGGCTGGAATGTGATATAAGATCCCGATATAAGCAGTCGTAGATTTTCAATGCCAGCGGGGCTTATTTTAGGTTTAACGACCCAGAATTGCGTGTTTTCCCGTAAGATTATTTCTACTCTGGGGTCAAGAAGGATATGCGCTGTCACACTTCGCTGTTCGTCATTATTTACCCGTATTTCTTTTACAAATCCAGCCTCAAGGCCCCGGTACATTATCTTGGTTGTTCCTTCAACAATATCTTCACCTGAGGCAAGTTTGAGTGTCATGGGGAGGCCGTAATTTGCAGATTCAAAATCTGGATAGAGGGGGAAAATATGTTTGTTTTGGGCCGCAGGACTCTCCTTGAGTTGTTCCGGAGTGTGTAGCAGGATGCCTCCCCTGAGAAGGGATGCCAGCGATTCGATATGGATTTTCAGGCTGGGAAGCTTGCCGCCGATCTGTAAGCCGCTCACATTACAGAAACGGCTTTCTGTTCGCACCAGGTGACTGTATTGGGGTTCGATGAAGAGGTCTATCAAGATATTCTTGTCCCCTTCAAGCTGAAATTTTTCTACATCTCCAATTTTTATATTTCTATAATAGACACCGGTACCTGTCTGGATAGAGCCAAGTTTCTCTGCCCTGAGCTGTATGTGCAGTCCCGGAGTGTCTTGAGACACCGGTGGGCTTGTGGGTAGACCATTGAATTCACGTTCGGGAATTGCCGAAGAACCGACCCGTATACCTATATAACTTCCGGAGAGAATTGTATCCAGTCCTTCGATGCTGCTTGCTGAAAGTTTAGGACGAACAATCCAGAAGAGTGTGTCTTCCACAAGGTATTCAACCACCAGCGGTTCCATCTTTATCGCGACTTTGACTCTTTTATTATTGAGATCAGGCTGGAGTTTTTTGACGAGTCCTACAGGGATGCCTTTGGCTATCACCTGCGTTTTCCCTGCGATGATACCGGTGGCATCATTAAAGTAGATCGTTATCTCAACCCCACGGTTCTGGTAGCTTGAATAGAGAAGCCAGCCGCAGATGGAGAGGGCAAGGATCGGCAGAATCCATACGGCTGAAATTCCATATTGTTTCTGTGTAACAGGTTGTTCAGTCATGAGTGAGTTTCCAGGGGGGAGTTATGATATCGATATCTTGTCTGTAAGGGTTGCACTTATCCCACATAATTCGAGGATCAAAAGTGATGGCTGCGAGCATAGTGGCGGCGACAACAAAACAGAAATAGGTTGCGGCAGGTGCAGCATGGATTGAGGTGAAAAACCCGAAGTCAACAAGAACGGATAAAAGGGCAATGACAAAGATATCCAGCATTGACCATCTTCCTATAAATGCTATAAAGCGGAACATTTTAGCCTTTTGTTGCAGGTATTTTGGACTGCAGGGTTGCGATGAGAGGAGTAGAATAAGAAGGCCGGTTATTTTGAACAGTGGGACCAGGATACTCGCGGTAAAGATTATCAGGCCAATAAGATACGAACCGCTTTTGAAAAAATAGACAATGCCATCGAGAATGGTGGACCTGTCC
>DAOVUU010000279.1 GCA_030632405.1 Desulfobulbaceae bacterium
AGAGAGGTGGGGGTGTTTTCTGAAAAAGATCTGCCCTCACCACTGGCTTTCGATCATGCTCAGATCCTGACTGACTACTTTGTCCACAAGAAGAGGCGGCAATAACCCTTCCCCAAAATAATCCTGCCACCCTGTAAATGTAGTTTCTACATCTGCATATGCTGGTCTGTTGTATTGTGAGCGCTCACTGCTCACTGATTACTGCTCACTGATTACTGCCTAGCGATCCCCGATTTACCATTTAAAGTGAGCATCAGATTTCTCTGCAATCCGGTTGAAACGATACATATCAAACAGACCTGCTTCCACCGGTTCATCCTTGAGATATTTCTGGTAATGCCAGTCTGCCTCCTCCCAGAAATTCGGACTGGTTCTTCTAATGCCATACTTTCTGGCGACATTGTAATAGCTGAGTTGATCCCTGATTTTGAGAAAGCTCTTTACAAACTCCTCTATCTCGTCAAAGTTTACTCGGACGAATGAGTTTGGATAGCTGCCCACATAACCCTTTACCAGGGTAAGGGTGTCGTCTTTAACAATGCGCCTTCTCTCCTCACCAAACATGAATGAATTGTTACTCAGAGCCTTGTTGCGGATAACGGTATAGGCCAGGTCATTAGCCTTATTACCGGTAACAACATGAATAAAGGCCAAATCTTGGACCACCTGTATCTCGGGGCCGCGCTTCCCCGTCACTTTTTGCAGGGCACGGTCTGCTCTTTGCTCAAGCGGTCCTGCATTCTTATCAACACAGTTTCCCTCAGGGCAGCGGTTCAAGTAGTCGTTCGGACCAGCAGCCGGACCCACATACTCAAGTATCTTTGCAAGAAACTCCTTTTTGGGATCGTTTGTCGTGTAGACAATTCCGGTGGCCCGTTCAAGCCCCCGAAAAGGGTTTTCCAGCTGATTTTGATGTTCGGCCCTGGCGCCCTTATACCACTCTGCTCTTATCTCCTTGCGCTTATCCTTTGGCAGGAAGCTCAAAAAATTATTCTCTCCCTCCATGCGAAGAAAGTCCATATAAAGCCGAGTTTCGAGTTGATGCCCCGCATTGCCAAACACATTAAAACCGGCAACCAGCAGATAGTAGATGCGTTCAAGAAGAGGAAAGTCAATCACCCAGCTAGTTTTTGGTGTATCTCCCACCAAACCCTTTACCACGCTGGCACTGTCAAAATGCCTGAAAACCGTTAACAGCGCATTGTCATTGTGGCCATCACCGTTCCAGATATAAGTTATATCATTTCCCCTGTTATCAGGATTCAGTTCAACCAGGTACTTTTCCTTGGCATCCAGATATTTTTTTTGCTCATTGTAATAATCAGTCCAGATGCTCATGATGGCTAGATTGCTCTCCCTGCCTGCCGGTAAGTTCAGAAAATTACTCACACTGGCAATAAAGGCTGTATCATTGCTGATGGTGTCTTTTTCCGGATCAAAAAAGGCAACAAAAAAATGGTCATTAATAACGTTGAGGGCAATCTGGCCACGGCAAACAGGCCCCTTGATAAATGCCATGACGATATACTGGGCATCATCCAGTAAGAACCGGTAACGGGATATAGCAGGCAGAACCGCAAAAGTCTTGAATGGATTGGAGGCTGTTTTGGGATCATAGGACGGCAGCTTGTCTACTTCATAATCTTCCTGCAGGAAGAGCTGCCGGTAGCGCTCCATTTTTTTTCTGTTCATCCGATAAACAGTGTGATTTTTCCTCACAATGGTTGTTTCAATTCTGCGAAATCGATAGTAGAATTTTTCAACCCCGGGATGGTCATAAGGCCTTACTGTATTGATCTCAACCACCGGTTCTCCTGGAGCCGTTTTGGATCGAACCAGCCGGTAAAAGTCCCGGTCCGGCAGATTATCAAAATGGATATGGCCTATAAACAGATGTTCATAAATATAGCGTGATACAAGCTGCTGTTTCAGTGAGCTGCCATTAAAAAACTCCTCCCACTGGTTTATGATCTGTTTTGCCTTAGCCGACATCTCTGGCCGTGGGGTAATCAGTGCCCCCTGCCTCAGCCAGTCAACTATTGTTTGATGCTCCTTGTCGGTCAGTCCGGGCAGCGCATACGGCATTCCCCAAAGAGGATATTCTTTCTTGTATTCACTGAAATCTTCTGCAGTTGTACAGATCTGTTTTTTGTCAAGACTGATATCAAAACTGTCCGGCAATAGTTCCGTCTCTGGCTGGGGGTGTTCTTTTTTCAGCTGCAGCATCAGATTCACCACGGAGTCTTCGAGATTTGCCTGGGGGATCTGATCCCTCTCGTTGAGAACAGGATGGAAACCCATCTGGCGCCATTCTTCCACTGAATTCGCATCAATAAAAAGACGGGTTGGCTTTTCCCGGACTAATCTGGCACCATCGTAAACCAGCTTTGTGGTGCCGCCCCGCTCGAGCCCTTCATAAGCGGTCAGTTTCAGCTGGCATGGCGCATCATAACAGCCATGACACACATCACAGCGACGCTCCAGTATGGGTTGCACCTCATCATAAAAAGAGACCTCACCAGATTTATAAGAACTAACAGTCCGATCCACCGACCGCACAGGCCCGTATTTCTTGTTAAACTTTGCAGTTCTGTAGGCACTACATCCGGCCACAATGATCAGTGCCAGGATAAAATAGAGAGCAGTTCTTTTCATAAATTAACTCCCTTCTTTGCTTAACCTTTGGCGCTCAGCGCTGAGCAGAAATCCGTATCCTCTTGATAGCCCCGGGCCCTATGTTGACAAACTCCGGCACATTGGCGGCATAGTGGTCATCGCTGAAACGTGATAAGCATACCGGAGGACTGTCAATCCCGTTTTCATCAATATGGGTCAGAAAAATCTCGGTAAAAGGAGTGTTGGCCTTGGAACTAAACAGCATCCATTTTCCATTGGGCGAAAAGCTGTGCCAGGAATTGAAAAGCTCACGGTTGCAGTGCATCCTTCGAGGCTCCCCTCCGGCTGCAGGTATAATGAAGAGCTCGCTATCCGGTTGCAGCATGATGCCGGTCCTGCTGCGGGTAAAGACAATCCACTTGCCGTCCGGCGAGAATCTCGGAAAATAGTTGCTCATGCCGTTATGACTGGCACCTTTCAGGGGCTCTGGTGTCCCGCCTTTTCCTTGATTGAACGGCATCCTGTAAAGATCAAACTGGATAGGAAATTTTTCATTCAGTTCCTGAATGGAGGCATCCTCTATATGGGTGCGGATGTCTGTGATGTCTTCATGGTAGTCGTTTTTGGTATTTGACCTGGCAAATACAATATACTTTTCATCCCAGCTCCAGCTCGGGTCTGTCTGGACAAAGTCATAATCATCAGCTCCGGCAAGGAGGTGAAACTCCCTGCTGTCAACCGAATACCAGGCCAGCACCCCGTACGTTGGGAAGAAGAGCTGGCAGAAAGCAGGTTCATTGGTCAGGGCGGCATAGGATATCTCATGTACCGTACTCACCATGTATTTTCCGCTGGGCGATATCTTGGCAAACAGGCCCCTGGTTTTTGGCAGAAGTTCCGGCCTGGGGAAATCATTCCAGCTAATGAAATCCTCTGCAGACAATTCAATATTCTCCCTGACCGGCGTGATAAAATGAGCGCCGCTGTCATTTTTGTAGTTCATCTCCATGCTGATTAAAGTGCCGTCTTTTGAAAAAAGATGACAGCTTGCACAAACAGGAAGATTCTCCATGACAACTGGCGGTTTTTCATATGAAGAGATATCACCCAGACGCCACTTTATCTTTTTAAAATTCTTCTTCCCGACCTTGAATGGGAGCTGAACCTGCCGGTAAAATATTGAGGCATCAACACGGTCTTTTGAAGTGGAAATGCGGATACTGTTCTTTGCGGTGATGTTGCCTGGATGTTTGTGGTCAAAACCGTAAACGGTTATTTTCGCAGGATCATGGATTGAGTTGGCTTTGATGGCCTCCCAGATCGGTTTATCCGGCAGCCAGTGCTGCTTATCGGCAAGTGCGTAAATCGGGCTGCGCTGGCTGCTGAACTCGACCACGATAAGCCAGTGGTTCGAGGCAGTGCTAGCTTCATCCCAGGCGATAACTGGTGCAGTAATCTCAGGAGGAAAAACAGCTCCGTCAAAGGGATAGGTAATGGCCAGACCGGTGTTGTTTCCGACTTTCTTACTTTTTGTGGAGAGCTTCTGCACCAGGTGTCGGATATTTTCCGGCATCTCTTCCGAACCGCGCAGCTGGCTGTCCCAACTGTTGTTTCCAGAAAAGGCGCAATGGCTCAAGGCGATACTTACCAGCAGAATAATAAGCAAGCCTGATTTCGGATTTGTCCTGCGGACTCCCACCCTTCGGGCGGGTCCCCGGTTACAGGGTCTCACGAAGGCAATTTGTGAAACATCCGGGCTAGTCAATCTCGAATTTTTCACGCAACTTCTTCTCTACCGCCTCTGGCACCAGGCC
>DAOVUU010000297.1 GCA_030632405.1 Desulfobulbaceae bacterium
GCTTTAGGGTGTATAAAAGCAATTTTTGCCCCGCCTGCACCACTTCTCGGTTCCTGGTCAATAAGCTGGATACCTTTTTCTTTCAGTTCCTTGAGCGATTCGGCTAGGTTTGCAACTCGAAAGGCGACATGTTGAAATCCCTGGCCTCTTTTTTCAATATACTTTGCAATTGGTCCATCTTTGGAGGTTGATTCCAGAAGCTCTACCTCACTTTCGCCGACCGGGAAAAAAGCGGTGGTTACTTTCTGAGATTCAACTGTTTCCGTACTCTCAAATTTAAGACCGAGAACATCTGACCAGAAATTTTTACCATCATCTATACTGTTTACCGCTATTCCCAGGTGGTCAATTTTTAGAATTTCCATTGTTTACCTCTGAAAAAGTGAGAATTATTTTTCTTTTGGTGGGATAACCATGCCCTGCCACACCATTTCAAACATGACGTTGGCTTGATTCGCTAAACTTTCTTTTTTCCCGCGTAAAATCCACATAAAAAAACTGCGTTGTACAAATCCCATCAGGAAGTCGAGTAAAATCCCTGCCCGTACATCCGGATTCAGTATGCCTTCTTCCTGGCCCTGCCTGAGCACATCAATCATGAGGGACATCATTCTGGGTTGGGCGAATGTTTCATCGACCATCCAGGTTTTCATTGGCAAGGTCATGAAGACTATTCTTCCAAGTCCCTCATGACGTTCGTAATAATCTAGCTGCAGCCAGAAAACTTTTCGTAGTTTTTCCTTCAGGTTCTCAATTCCATGGAGATGATCTATGATGCGGTCTGTTAATTTTCCCATCCATATATCAACAAAGGCAAAAACAAGACGCTCCTTGCTGCCGTAATGTTTATAAATTGTTGTAAAGCTGACACCTGCACTGTTTGCGATGTCACGGATGGATGCTTTATGAAAATCTGAACTGGAGAAAATATCAAGTACGGCCCGTTCAAGTCGTGCGTGGATGTCTTTGTTCAAGTCGTCGAACATTGTTACTCTTCTTTCTAAAATGATTGAAATGGTGCCTTCCAGCACTCATTTTTTCCTTCGTGGTTGTCTTTTGAAGAACAATGTTACACAATTATATTTAATGCAAATGAGTAGAGTTTTCAAGCAAAAGCTGTGTTTTGTAAGCGTATCAACTTAATTCGTTATCTATGTTTTCCCAAGGCGGACTTTGTCAGCGACAGAATGCTCCATTGTCTCACCACAGAGAACACAGAGAAAAGAAAATCTTTTCTCCCCTCTGTGAACTCTGTGGGCTCTGTGGTTCAAATATTCTTGTTTTTTACAACAATCTTTCAGTAGTAAGGTACCAAAATGGTTCAGTTGCCAAATAGTGACAGCAGGACACCTGCGGATACGGCTGATCCTATGACCCCGGCAACATTCGGTCCCATTGCGTGCATGAGAAGAAAATTTGAAGGGTCTTCTTTTTGTCCGACAACCTGGGATACTCTTGCGGCCATGGGCACTGCTGAAACTCCTGCGGAACCGATAAGAGGGTTAATGTTTACATTCATTACTCTGTTCATCAGTTTTGCCAGAAGTACTCCTGATGCTGTGCCGATCGCAAAGGCAATAACCCCAAGTGAGAGTATGACCAGGGTTTCTATCTTTAGAAATTGGTCGGCGGTCGCGGTGGCACCGACAGTTACCCCCAGAAAGATAGTGATAATGTTGATCATGGCATTTTTAGCGGTATCTTCGAGCCGACCAGCGACTCCGCACTCTCTGAAGAGGTTGCCAAGCATAAGCATGCCGATCAGTGTGGCGGCCGGCGGGACTATAAGAGATACCAATATGGTGACTATGACGGGGAAAATTATTTTTTCTCGACGACTCACTTCACGGAGTTGAGTCATTTTAATGGCACGTTCTTTTTTTGTTGTCAGAAGTCGCATTATCGGTGGCTGGATAATAGGCACCAGGGCCATATATGAGTAGGCAGCTATAGCAATGGGGCCAAGGAGGTGGGGGGCCAGTTTTGAAGAGAGGAAAATTGCGGTTGGTCCATCTGCACCGCCTATGATTCCAATAGAGGCCGCTTCCTGTGCCGTGAAAAGTCCTGAGCCGATTGCACCCATAAAAGTTATAAAAATGCCAAATTGCGCGGCTGCACCAAGGAGAAGAGATTTAGGATTGGCTATAAGAGGGCCAAAATCCGTCATGGCACCCACTCCCATAAAAATCAATGGTGGAAAAATTCCCAGATGGTCTCCCTGAAAGAGATAGTAGAGGAGACCTCCCGGTTCTATGGTGTGAATGGAGTTTGCTTTAATTTCCAATAATGGTTCAGCCATAAGTCCGGCAAAGGGGAGGTTGGTGAGAAGTACCCCAAAGGCAATTGGAACAAGAAGGAGCGGTTCAAATTTTCTTACAATTGCAAGGTAGAGTAGAAGGCAGGCTACACCGATCATCGAGATTGAGCCGAGAGTAAGGCCAAAAAAACCAGTACTTTTGAGAAAATTTATGAATAGATCAAGCATAAGAATGGTACCTCTTTTATGGTGACAGCACGATCAGAATATCTCCAGCGTTAACCGATGTTCCCTGGCTGACTTTGACTTCTCCAATGGTTCCATCCCGGGGAGCTTTTATCTCATTTTCCATTTTCATTGCCTCAAGTATCAGAAGGGTCTGCCCTTTTGACACAATGGCACCATCACTTACTGCAACAGAGATTATTGTGCCCGGCATTGGTGATGTTAGGATATGTCCCGTTGTAACAGTTGGCTGTGCAGCTGTCTCAGGCTTCTTTGGTATCTTTTGGGGTTCTGGCATCGTTGAAACCGGTGAGAGGGCAGGGAGCTGTGGAGGTTGCGTGCTGTTTTCTTCTGGAAGCTCTTCGATTCCAACTTTATACTCGCTTCCATTTACAACTACTCTGAACATTTTCATGATTAAACTCTCCGTGATAGTTAGTGCCCGTCCAGAAACGGCCTTTTTGCTCTAACTCTTCGTTGCAGGAAAAATTTTATCCTCGGGATATCACCTATATGCCTGCGGTAAAATTTTTCCTGCGTCTCGATTTAGCACAAAAAATCTCGTTTCTGGAGGGACACTAGTTAGTATCTGCTGTTCATCTGTTCGATAACTCCGGCTCTGTTCCAGGCCGGTGAAGGGTTGTTGATTTTTTCGATGTTTTTGATGACAATATTGTTCACCGGCTTTTTCAGTTGCAGTGCTATAACGGAACTGATGATAGCTATCAGTTCGCCATTTGTGGAAGAGTCTGGATCTGAAGATGGCTTGGTTGATTTGGTTGTTTGTGGTTTTTCTGTGCAGGGCTTTTGGGGTTGTTTTATCAATTTGTCCATTAAAACGATGACAAATTGCAAAATAATGAGGGCTGTAAAGGTGATTCCCATTCCGAGAATGGTGGCCACCAACCCGGCAATAAGCTTATCAGCAACGGAAAGAGTGTGTATGACTTGCGGGTCTGCAAATTGAGATAAAAGTTCTGTTATAGCCATTTTTTTCTCCTGGAAGTTACAGGGGGATGTTGCCATGTTTTTTTGGTGGGCGTTTCTCCCGTTTTCCCTGAAGCATATTGAAGGCGTCAATGATTCGTTGACGGCTGGTGTGAGGTTCAATTATGTCGTCAACAAAACCTCTTTCCGCTGCTTTATATGGGGTCGCAAATTCCGTTTCGTATTCTTTAAGTATTTTCTGTTTAGCCCTTACTTTGTCATCTGCTTTGGCGATTTCTTTCTTGAAAATAATATTAACGGCACCCTCCGAACCCATGACGGCAATCTCAGCTGTCGGCCAGGCGAATACCGTATCTGCTCCTAATGATTTAGAACACATCGCGATATATGCACCACCGTAGGCTTTGCGTGTTACGAGAGTTACCTTGGGGACAGTAGCTTCGCTGTAGGCATAGAGAATTTTAGCACCATGTCTGATAATTCCACCATATTCCTGAGTCGTGCCAGGGAGGTAGCCGGGTACATCAACCAGGGTAAGCAGGGGGATGTTAAAGGAATCACAGGTTCGGATAAATCTTGAAGCTTTGTCGCCTGCGTTGATGTCGAGACAGCCAGCCATCACGTTTGGCTGGTTGGCGATGATGCCGGTTGACCTGCCGTTTATTCTGGCGAAACCAGTAATGATATTGGTCGCAAAATAGGGTTGATACTGCATGAATTCCCCACCATCATCTATCAGAGGCATAATCGCATCGAGCATGTCGTATGGTTTGTTAGGATTGTCAGGTATGAGGGTGTCGAGGCTCTCTATTTGTCTGTTGAGATCGTCGGTA
>DAOVUU010000411.1 GCA_030632405.1 Desulfobulbaceae bacterium
AACTATCATCCACTGGCAACAGATGAACTTATTCTGGTGGCGGCAGCCAATAATCCCGTCCCTGAAAAAATTTCCTTTGAACACCTTGCCACGCTACCTTTCATCATGAGCGAAGCAGGCTCAGGAACAAGACGCAGCATAGAATCACTTCTGGAACAACAACAGTTTCCCGCTAATGAGCTTGAAATTTGTGCGACTCTAGGTTCCAGCACAGCAGTCAAGGAGGCAATAAAGGCGGATCTGGGGGTCTCTATAATCTCTCGTTGTGGTGTTAAGGACGAGCTGGAAGGGGGAATCCTGAAAGAGGTCAAAGTCACACATCTCTCCATGCAGAGAGCGTTCTTTTTTGTAACGTCTGAAAAACGAACCCTGCCGCATTCCTATGCCGAATTTTTAAAGCTGACATTAAAGGCGGTTAACCAGAACCAGCGAGCCTAATCCTGAGACACCCGAACCACCTCTTCGATAGTGGTGATACCCTGGAAAACCTTCATCGCACCGTCCTTTCGCAGGGTGACCATGCCACTTTCAACGGCGCAGGCTTTTATCTGGTTGGCATCAGAGGTCTCCAAAACCAGAGCTTTCATCTCCTGAGTCATCAACAATAACTCATAGATACCGCATCTGCCTTTATACCCGGTATGATGACACTTGGTACACCCGCGGCCGCGAAAAACTTTCCGTTTAACAGTTTCATTATCTACAATACCTATTCGCTTAAGTTCTTCCGCACTGGCAGTGTACACCTGTTTGCAGTGAGAACAGATTATACGCACCAGCCTTTGCGCTAAAACTGCATTTATTGAAGAAGCTATAAGAAAAGGTTCAATTCCCATATCCCGCAGACGGGTTATGGCACTTGCAGAGTCATTGGTATGCAGGGTGGAGAACACAAGATGACCGGTCAGAGCGGACTGTATGGCAATCTCTGCGGTTTCAGTATCCCGAATTTCTCCGACCAGAATAACATCAGGATCCTGTCTCACAATTGACCTGAGACCGGATGCAAAGGTAAGATCAATTTTGGGATTGACCTGTACCTGACCAATACCGCTTATCCGGTATTCAATGGGATCCTCAATCGTGATAATATTAATGTCCGTATTATTAATTGATGACAGCGCTGCGTAAAGCGTTGTCGTCTTTCCCGAACCGGTGGGCCCCGTAACCAGAACGATACCGTTGGCCGCTTTAATCTCTTTTTCAAATGGTCTGAAGCGATCCTTCGGCATTCCCAGTTCTGTCAACGGAATAAGCACAGATGATTTTTTCAGTAAACGAAGAACCACCCGTTCACCAAATGCCGTAGGCAAGGTAGAAACGCGAACATCAATTTCTTTGTCTGCAACTTTTAACTCAATTCGACCATCCTGGGGCAGCCTTTTCTGATCGATACTCAGCTTGGCCATGATTTTCACTCTGGAGATAAGAGCAGGCTGCACATGTTTTGGCGGGCTGATCATATCATACAGAATACCGTCCAGTCTCTGTCGAACCTTCAGACTGTTCTGGTACGGTTCAATATGAATATCGGATGCGTTATCCCTGACAGCCTGGGAAAACATGAGGTTTACCAGCCGAATAACAGGAGAATCACTGGTGTCGTCTAAAAGATCACCTATCTCTTCAATCTCAGAAAACAATCTCTCCGGATCTTCTTCATCGATATCCTGCATAACCACGTCCGCAGTGGTCTGGGTCATATCATAACTGTAATTGATGGCGTTGAGAATTGGCTGTGCAGGTACCAGGACCGCCCGGCATCCCTGCCAGGAGAGGATTTTGCGTAAATCATCTAAAGGTTGAAAGAGGAAGGGATCATTTATGGCTATATAGTGCTCATCACCTGTGTCGACGGGCACCATCTTATTGTTTTTAAGAAAACCAATGGGGATTGTCCGGGTAAACTCGGTCTGGATATCAGCGGGCAGCATTCTACTGACTTCCATATCAAGATAGGCACCGAGACCGGAAAGAACATCGATTTCATCAATATCTCCATTTTTTATGATGATACTCCCTATAGTCCCACCACTCTCGACCTGTTTATCAAGAGCCTTTTCCAGAGCATCGACAGTCAAGCCACAATGTTCAATCAGTATTTCTCCAATCTGCTTCATATAAAGATCCACTCACCGAGGTAGAGGCCGTCTGATCAAAAAATCTAATTTTGCAGGGTACCCTGTAATCGTTCAATATTTTCTCTGGCAATATCGACAAGAAGCGCTCCATTTTTTTCCTGGTTACTTGATTCAAATGCAGTTTCAGTTGCCCCGACACTCATCACGGCCTGATACATTGTCAGAGCTTTTTCAGGATCTCCTTCTCTTTCATGGACAACACCCATATTCATCAGAGCAAAGGAATTCTCCGGATTAATATCAAGAGCTTCAATAAAATAATCTTTTGCATCCTGGACATCGCCCGCCATCAGCATCTCATAGCCTGCTATGGTCAGCTTTACGGCATGCTCCATATTCTTTTCTTTATGAAGTTCCCGCTGTACAGCAGGCAGCACCCTGCCTAGATCATCCTCTTTTTCCAGAGTCACAGCAGCGAGGTCGGCCGGATTTTTAATTATACGCGGGGTAATAAAAATAAACATATTTGTCTTTTGACTCAGGGTACTACGGGATTTAAACAACCAGCCAAGCAGTGGAATATCGCCAAAGAAGGGAATCTTTCCCTCAATTTCCGCGGCATCCTGACCGATAATCCCACCTATCACAACAGTGTCCCCATCTTTTACAATGA
>DAOVUU010000009.1 GCA_030632405.1 Desulfobulbaceae bacterium
AGATAATGGGATTGAAAATGTAGCCTGCTGGAGGGATTTTACCATGAATTGTACAGACTTTACATCCTGGCTGGAAAACCGGGATACATATGATCTTTCGGAAGCAGACAGGGCAATGAAACACGCAGCCAGGTGTGTTAAATGTAAAGAGTACCTGCAAAAGGATGAAGAACTTGATCTGTTTATTACAAAAATGTTTCAGTATGAAAAAATGGATAAACGGATATATTCCCAGATTGATCGCACTCTTCAGGCATCACCAAGGAAGAGAGGGCTCAGGGGGGGGATAGCTGCTGCCCTGGCAATGATGGTCGTTGTTGGTCTTTTTTTCGTCCTCAATCCGGCTCCTGCGAATTTTTCTTCCATAGATGAACTGGGTAAGTATGTTGCTCTGGATCATAACGATCACGGTGGGACCATCCCCCTTTTTGAAGAGATTCAGAACATAGAGGAATGGGCATTGGATAATTTACACTACTCCTTTGATTTAAAGGGGTTACCAGCCGGAAACATGAAAATGGTAGGGGGGAGAATCTGTACTATCAAGAACTGTAATTTTGCCCATCTTCTCTATAAAGACAGTGAGGATTTCTACTCACTTTTCGTAGTTACAGAAGACGAAATAGGATTTCATATGGAGCCGGGCCGTATCTATTCCCTTACCGTTGAAGGAGTTGAACTTCGTATCTGGCAACGGCAGGAAAGGGTTTATGCTCTTACGGGATAATTCAGATCCCTATCCCAACTGGAAAAACATACCTATCTGGTATACTGCAACGGCAGCGAAAAAGGCAAAAACAGTGTTAAAACCCATGGAGAAGAACGCCCATTTCCAGGATGACTCTCTGGCGATACAAACTACCGTTATAAAACACGGTGCATAGAACATGATAAAAACAAGCGCGGAGACAGCAACAACACGGTTCCAGTTGCTGTCGTTTTTCAATCTTTCACCAAGAGATGTTGATTCTTCGGCATCAACTTCACCCATCGAGTAAGCCGTCCCCAGCGTAGAAACAATAACCTCTTTGGCCGCAAAACCGCCGATAAGAGCTATGTTCGTGCGCCAGTCAAAACCGGCGAGCCCTGTCAGTGATTCCATCGCTCCGCCAACTCTTCCGGCAATTGAATTACGGAGAGCAGTCTCGGTTTCTTCGTTGTTGATATTTCTAATTTTTCCGGCCAGAGCCTTTGTTTCTTCAGAAAAATTTTCTCTGCCAATCTGCAGATCAGCGACTGCTTCGGGGGAAAAAGAGGAAAGAGTCTCCTGACGCTGTTGTTCGAAGCTGGCAATCCGCTGGTCGTCGAGACCTGGAAAGGTCATGAGAGCCCAGAGTAGTATGGAAATACCGAGGATTACTGTGCCCGCTTTTTTAATATACTGATATGTTCTTTCCCAGGTGTGGATTAGAAGGCCCCTGATTGTTGGAAAACGGTAGGGAGGGAGTTCCATGACGAAAGGTGTGGGAGCACCTCTTAAGATTGTTACGCGTAGAAATTTTGCAGCCAGTAGCGCAACAACCCAGGCAAGTAGAGTAAAGAGAAACATATACAGGGCTTTACTTTCGGCAAAGAATGCGCCTATCAGTAATGCCAGAACGGGGAGTTTAGCGCCGCAGTTCATGAAAGGGACCGTAAGCAGGGTGGCCATCCGTTCCTTGGGGGAGCGCAGGGTCCTCGTGGCCATTACTCCGGGAACAGCACAGCCACCGGCAATACCGCCGGAGACTATAAATGGCATGACCGATGACCCATGGAGCCCAAAGAATCTGAAAACCCGATCCATCATGAAGGCTACCCTTGCCAGATAACCGGAATCTTCAAGGATAGCGATGCCAAAAAACATGAACATGATGAGGGGCACAAAACCGAGTATCCCACCGACACCGTCGATGATGCCTGAAATTATCATTGACTTTATCAATCCATCGGGAAGAGTATTTTCAATAACCCCTCCAAGCCAGCCAAAAAATGATTCCAGCAAGGCGACCGGCATCTCACTCCAGCTGAAGGTGAACTGGTAAAGGCTGAAGAGGATGAGAAACATGACTGCCGGTCCAATCAATCGGTTTGTCAGTACTTTGTCTATTTTGTCAGAAGCATATAGCCTGTCCATGTCGAAGGTACGGATTTCAATTCCCTGTCTTATGATGGATTTTATATAACCATAACGCTGGTCAGCGATGATTGCTTCAGGGTAGACATCCAGAGTTTTTTGTGTGTGATCCGTCGTTTTACTGACAATATTTTCAAGTTTTTCGGCAACCTCACCGTTATTTTGTCGTCCTTTTTCAAGAATCTGTTCGTCATTTTCAAGATATTTTATTGCTGTATATCTTGACGGGTAGACATCGGTCATGAAATTCGCTTCTGAAATTTCAGAGACCAGTTCAGTCAGGGTCATATCAAGGTCTTTGCCATAGGAAATATCTCGCGAACTCCAGCGTTTGTTTTTTGATGCGGTGCGGACTGCCGTCTCAAGAAGGTCTTCTTTGCCAAAACCGGATCGCGCGATTATGGGAATAATTGGAACATCGAGGAGCTGTTCCAGCTTTTTAATTTTGATTTCAATTCCACGATCTTTGGCTACGTCGATCATGTTAAGGGCAATAACCAGAGGTACTCCAAGCTCAAAAAACTGGCAGGTGAGGTAGAGATTTCTCTCAAGGTTTGAGCTATCGACGATATCGATGATAACATCCGGTTTCTCATTTACCAGGTAGTCACGAGCAACAAGTTCCTCAGCCGAATAGGCCGTCATTGAGTACGTCCCGGGAAGGTCTACAATAGTGATTCGCTCACCGTTATGGAGGGTAAAGCCTTCTTTATGGTCTACCGTGATTCCAGGATAGTTACCGACTTGTTGTCTGGCTCCCGTTAATTGATTGAAAAGGGTTGTTTTTCCGGCATTTGGATTACCGGCAAGAGCGATTTTGAGAGGCATTAGATGTGGGTTGAGATGGATTGAGATTTTAGAGAGTGCTGCCGATAGAGTTCCGTTTATCGAGGTTGGTTATTCATCACTTCAACATGGATGTATTCGGCCTCATTGTTGCGAAGGGTAAGTATGCTGTTGAGAACGCGAATTGCCACCGGGTCTTTAAGTGGTGCCCGACCACATACGGAAATCCTGGTGCCGGGCGTTAAGCCCATTTCACGAAGCCGTCTTCCCAGTTCTCCGTTAACCTTGATTGCTTTGATAACGCCGCTCTGGTTTTTTTTCATATATCTTAAAGCTACAGTTTGCATGGGCTCGTATTCTTCTCTATTGCAATTTTTTGCTTTCACAACTTGCTGCTGACCCACATGAAGAACAGCAATCAGAGCAGCATGGTGTTTCATTGTTTTTTACCACACTGATCCACTGTCTGTAGAATCTGCGCCCAATAAAAAAAGAACAGCAGGCTATAATGAAGATTACGATGATTTTTTCAAACATAGTCGACCAGATAAATTTTAGTCACCCCTAATATTTTGGGCAAAATAAAAGGGCACTCTCTTGGTGCCCTGGATCAATTACAGACTTGTTACTAATATGTTTTCTGAGATGGAGGAGTCAACGCTGATTGTTCCTCCATGCACTTTTAAGATACACTGGCTGCCACCCTCTTCGGCGCGGATTATATCGGCTACAACACCAGGGTAAAGGCCCATGGATGCCATTCTGGCACAGATCTTTCTGTCCCCGTTTACTTTGCACACCTGCACCCTTCCAGTGCATCCTTTAAGGGCTCCCGGTACCGTTCTTGTGGCACAATTGTTTTTGCCAAAACAATTTTTTACCCTATCGGCAAAACAACACCCGAATTTTCTCCCTCGTTTTCTGTGCATCAGATTCTCCTCTATCTGGTTTAGATAAACCAGACAGTAGGCTGAGTCAATGTTTTTTAATGAATATTAAAATTTTTAGGGTCTCCTGAACTTTTGCCCGTGTCCCTGTTCACGGATGATTATCTTTTCTTTGCCCAGGAGTCACGTAAAGTGACTGTCCGGTTAAATACGGGGATACCTTCTTCTGATTCCTCCGGGTCTACACAGAAATATCCCTGACGCTCAAACTGTACACTATCGCCGGGTAGAAGTTCAATAAGACTTGGTTCTGCTATTGCGTTGTTGAGGGTGATTTTAGAATCGGGATTAAGGTGTTCTACAAAATGTGTTTCTTTATCCGCTTCAGGGTTTTCTACCGTAAATAGCCGGTCATAGAGCCGTACGGTGACGGGGCTGGATTTTTCTGCAGAGACCCAGTGTATAGTGCCTTTAACCTTGCGTCCATCCGGGGCTGAACCGCCTCTGGTTTCAGGATCGTATGTACAATGAATCTCAACTACTCTGCCTGTTCTCTCGTCGGTTGTGTGGGAAACATATTGAATGAGATAACCGTATCGCAGGCGGACTTCTCTACCGGGGCCGAGACGATGAAATTTCCGTGGCGGGTTATCCATGAAATCAGCACGTTCTATATAGAGTTCCCTGGTAAAAGGAATTAAACGATTGCCCATCTCCGGATTTTGTGGATGATTTTTTGCCTCTATTTCATCAACTTGTTCAGCAGGGAAATTGTCAAGGATAACCTTAACCGGGTCGAGAACACACATTCTTCTGGCAGCAGTGCCGTTTAAGTCGTCTCTGATGCTATTTTCCAGAACAGTCATATCGATCCAGCTGTCTCTTTTACCAACGCCGATAGTATTGATGAAAGAGCGGATGGATGATGGTGTGTACCCTCGTCGGCGAAGGCCGGAAAGAGTGACCATACGTGGATCATTCCAATCCTCCACATAGTTGCCTTCAACCAGCTGCATGATCTTCCGTTTACTCATCACTGTATAGGTGAGGTTGAGCCGGGCAAACTCTATCTGTCTTGGATGACATGGAGTGTCAAGGGTATCAAGGATCCAGTCATAGAGCGGGCGGTGGTCTTCAAACTCGAGGGTGCAGAGTGAATGGGTGATGTTTTCAAGCATATCGGAGAGGCAGTGGGTGTAATCATACATGGGATAGATTTTCCATGTGTCTCCGGTACGGTGGTGCATGGATTTAAGTATTCTGTAGATGACAGGGTCTCTCATGTTCAAATTAGGGGAAGTCATATCAATCTTTGCTCTGAGCACATGACTGCCCTCTCCAAACACACCATCCCTCATTTTTTTGAACAGGTTGAGATTGGTTTCCACCGACTGGTTTCGAAAAGGGCTCTCTTTCCCCGGTTCGGTCAGAGTTCCACGATATGCCCTTATCTCTTCAGGAGACAGTTGACAGACATAGGCTTTCCCTTTTGTGATGAGGGCGACAGCAAAATCGAATAGTTGAGGGAAATAATCGGAAGCATAAAATGGTCGTTTGCCCCAGTCATATCCAAGCCATGCGACATCTTTTTTAATCGATTCCACGTATGTTGTTTCCTCTTTACTTGGATTTGTGTCATCGAAACGAAGATTACAGACACCATTATTTTCTACCTTAATACCGAAATTGAGACAGATTGATTTTGCGTGACCGATATGGAGAAAACCGTTAGGCTCGGGAGGAAAACGGGTAACAGGTCTCTGATGTTTACCGCTTTTGAGGTCTTCAGCTATTATCTGACGGATAAAATCCAGGGCTCTATCCTTTTGTTCATCAGTTTTTATCATGGTTTTGCTCTATTTGTGGGATGGGACATTAAACCGAATCACGAATACTACTGTTCATCGGGGGGAGGGTAGAGTCTGCCAATGTTTTTAAGTCTGTCTACTACTCGTTTTTGGCCGATTGTTACCAGAATATCAAACATTGATGGACCGGCAAGCTGTCCGGTTACTGCTGTCCGCATGCCATTGATGATGATGCCGGGTTTGATCTCCAGTTTATCTGCGAGTTCGCGGACCACACGTTCTGTCTCTTCCAGATTGAAATTTTCGAGTTGTTCATATTTGTCTGCAAGGACAGGTAACCATTGCTTTAGCCCCTCATGCTTCAGGATATTTTTTTTCAGAGGTTTTTCTTCAACAACAAAGTCGTCGGCAAAATAGGCTCTTCCCAGAGACGTAAAATCCTTCAGGGTATGAAATCTGTCTCTGATCAGGTTCAGCGTGTTGTGATACCATTCTTTCTTTTCATTGCCATATTTTTCGTCCCAGAGATTCTCCTTTTTCAGTTCGATCTGAATCATGCTTCCAAGTTCAGTGATGTCCATTGTCCGCAGATAGTGCTCGTTAATAGAGATTGCTTTTGGATCAGTAAAGAATTTTGGATCGTTTTTATGGTAGTTGAAGATAGAACTCGATTTATTTATACGCTCAAGAGAAAATTCCTTTATAAGCTCCTCTTTTGAAAAAATTTCTTTATCATCGCCCGCAGACCAGCCGAGAAGTGCAAGAAAATTGTTAAGTGCCCAGGGGATGAAACCATGATCCCGGTAGAACTGAACAGCAACAATTTCTCCGTGACTTCTTTTGGAAATTTTTGCTTTTTTGGTGTCAAGTGTTAAAGGCATATGGGCAAAAACCGGCAGAGGTGCTTTGAGGGCTTCGTATAGCAGTACCTGTTTGATGGTATTTGTCATGTGATCCTGGCCCCGGATAATATGTGTGATTTTATCACGGATATCGTCTGTAACATTGCAGAGGAGGTAGAGAGGTTTGCCGTTTGATCGGACAATAACGAAGTCGTCTATCTCTTTATAGTCAGACTCAATACGTCCGAGGATCTTATCGTTGTAACCGGCAGTGCCCGTTCTCTCAGGTATTTTGAAGCGGATGACATAAGGGTTGTCCTCCTGTTCTTTTACAGCGATTTCTGCTGCCGTGAGGTTTCTGCAGGTTCGATCATATCCAAGAGGTTTCTTTGCTGCCAATGCGGTCTCACGCTTGGTATCCAATACTTCTTTTGTGCAGAAACATTTATATGCGAGCCCCTCCTCAACCAGTTTTTGAGCGGTGGCCGTATGTTCTTCAGCGAAGTCTGTCTGGAAATAGGGGCCTTCATCAAAGTCTATGCCGAGCCATTCAAGCCCATCGAGAATGCCCTGAATAGACTCCTGGGTAGAACGTCCTGTATCTGTATCTTCTATCCGAAGAATAAGTTTTCCTCCGGTCTGTCTTGCAAAAAGCCAGTTATATAAGGCCGTACGTGCACCTCCGATATGCAGGTACCCTGTAGGGCTCGGGGGAAATCTCAATCGTGTCTCGGTCATGTGAACTCCTTGAACAGCCAGTCACTGTTCGTATATAAATGAGAAAATTTAGAGGTAAATGTATTTTGTTAATCTGTTACAGACCATCAACATTATGTAAAACATCTGTTAATTACAAGTGGCATGCTAAATTAAAAGAGTTTTTGTCACTAAAAGTGATAATTCGTATCAGTAGTGTGGGACGTTCCGGGAAATTTCGGGACTATCAATTATATCGAATGATATATAAATACTTATTAATGAATATTCAAGGGGTTATGAAGAAAATATGTTGAATGATAGGGCAGATTTATTGAAAATTTTACGGAATGCGTAGTGTCGGTTGAGGGCAGGCTTGTTTTTTGTTGTTCTCCCCAAGTGAAACCTGTATAGTTTTTTCTCATTTAATAGTGGTTTGCGACAGAGTTTTTCCATTCACATTGAAGAACTGAAGACTGAGGAAGAGAAATGAAAGTGCTAATTAGTGACAATTTATCTCAGGCAGGTGTTGACATTCTTGAAAAGGCCGGGCTTGAAGTGGATGTGCAAACAGGGCTTGCTCCAAAAGAATTAAAAGCCATTATAGGGGATTACGATGGATTGGTAATCCGTAGTGCAACCCAGGTTACTGCGGACCTTCTAGAAGCTGCACATAAATTGGAAGTTGTGGGTCGGGCAGGTATTGGACTTGATAATGTCGATATTCCTACCGCAAGCCAGAAAGGCATAGTGGTGATGAATGCTCCCGACGGAAACGCTACGACCGCCGCAGAACACGCTATTGCAATGATGATGGCACTGTCCCGCAATATACCCCGTGCCTGTCAGACCATGAAAGAGGGGAGATGGGAGAAGAAAAAATTTATGGGAAGAGAGGTTACCGGTAAAACATTTGGTGTGGTTGGAGTTGGACGAATTGGTGGTATTGCCGCTAACCGGGCGCAAGGGTTAAAAATGAAAACAATAGCCTACGACCCACATATGCCAAAAGATATGGCAGAAAAAATTGGTGTGGAACTGGTCAGCCTTGAGGAGCTGGCCCGGCGGTCAGATTACATCTCAGTACATGTCCCGCTTACAGCTGAAACCAAAAACCTGGTCTCCACTGATTTTTTCGATAACATGAAAGATGATGCCATGTTAATTGATTGTGCCAGAGGCGGTGTGTGTGATGAGCAGGCACTTTATGAAGCGCTGGCTCATCACAAAATAGGCGGGGCAGCCCTTGACGTCTTCGGAGTCGAACCTACTACTCTTGAAAATTGTCCTCTGCTTGGTTTGGAAAATTTTGTATGTACCCCCCATCTGGGTGCATCGACGAGCGAGGCACAGGAAAGTGTGGCCTTGATAATTGCCGAGCAGGTATCAGATTATCTGCTGAAGGGGGTGGTGACCAATGCCGTCAACGTACCTTCCGTTGATGATGATGTGCTTGCCCAGGTAGGGCCATACTTGACTCTGGGTGAAATGCTGGGTTCGCTTCATATGCAGCTTGCAAAGGGCGGTGTTGAGGAGGTTAACGTAGAATACAGCGGGAAACTTGCCGAATTGAATACCAGGCCTGTCACGGTGGCATTTTTAAAAGGACTTTTTACACCGATTTTAAATGATGCGGTAAATTATGTAAACGCCCCAATCATTGCTAAAGACAGAGGGATCCGGGTAGTTGAGTCAAGAAGTGATAAGGCTGATGATTTTATCAATACCCTCTCTGTAAAGGTTGTTACGAATGAAGGTGAAGATGTGCTGGTTGGTACTGTTTTTGGACATAGTGAGCCTCGTCTTGTACGATTAAATAATTTTCGTTTGGAGGCATTGCCGTCTGGTCCCATGCTGCTGGTATTTAACAATGACGTTCCCGGGGTTATCGGTGCACTTGGCTCCACCCTGGGTGCTGCGGGGATAAATATTTCCAGGATGACTGTTGGCTGTGAGGAGGAAAGTAATCAAAATATTATTCTTCTGAGTACAAATGAACTCATTTCAAAAGAGTTACTTGGAAAGGTAATGGCACTTAAAGATATAGCTGATGCGCAGGTTCTGGATCTTCCGGATCTGTAGATTTTGTTGAGAAGATACGAAGAGGGGAGAAATTATGAGTGAAAAAGAAACAAAAAATGGAAATGATTGTGAGTGTGAGGAGGGAAAGGTGCCAGATAAGGAGGGGAAGTGTGTAATGCCCGAAGTTACGTTTTCTGCCTTTGTTATGTCTCTGAATACATCGGTATTATATCATTTAGGAGAGATTGCAGATCCCGTCTCCGGTAAAAAAACAGTGAGTCTGGATCCAGCAAAACACGGAATTGATACCCTGATGTTACTTCAGAATAAGACAAAGGGAAATTTGACGGCAGATGAAGAGGAGATGCTGAGAAATATTCTTTATGACGTTAAGCTCAGGTTTGTTAAGGCAGTAAAGAAATAGAGTTGATGGCGATAGATGGAAAAAAAGTTCTACTTTTTGCCCCGGCGAAGATAAATCTTTGCCTTCGTGTTTCAGGTCGTCGTCCCGATGGTTACCATGATCTTGAAACGTGGATGCAAAAGCTTGACCTGTGCGATACAATTCTCCTTGAAATAACCGGGGGGACCGGTATTGAATTCTTTTGTGATGATCCTCTGCTTTCGGGGATGGAGAATCTGGCAGTCAAAGCAGCAGAAATCTTTTTTTCGGCCCTGGGCACAGGGCGATTGCCAAAACTTAAAATTCGTCTGGAAAAGAAGATACCTGTTGCAGCGGGTCTTGGCGGAGGCAGCAGTGATGCCGGTACAGTATTAAAAGGTCTCAATAGACTATACAATCATCCATTTTCAGAAATTGAACTGATAGAACTGGCTCGTCCACTGGGGGCAGATGTGCCTTTTTTTGCGGCTGAGTGTAACGCTGTAATTGCATATGGAACAGGCGATATTATGTATCCTGTTGATTCTCTCGAGGATTACACTTTTGTCCTTGTAAACCCCGGTTTTTTTGTTTCTACGCGTTGGGTATTTGAAAATTTATCCTTGACAAGTGTGGGAAAAAAATATACGTTTCCAGGTTTTCACAAGTGTAAATCTGATCTTTTATCCTTGTCAGTAATGCACAATGATCTGGAGAAGGTCACGAGTGCAAGGTTCTCTGAAATTGAGGATATGAAAAAGAGGTTGTTGGAATTAGGAGCCCTGAAGGTTTTAATGTCTGGAAGTGGTGCTACTGTTTTTGGCATGTTTCCTGATACCGGAAACCCCAGTCAGCCTGATTTCAGTCGCATTGTCGGTGAATTATCTCGGAAGTTTGGAGACAAAGTCTTTGTCGCAAGAGCAAGTGCTGGGGCGTGGCCAAGTGGTTAAGGCACCGGGTTTTGATCCCGGCATCCGTAGGTTCGACCCCTACCGCCCCAGCCATCAAAATACATTTAATGATCTTTAGAAAAGAATCACTACGATGGCTAATATAATAAAGGTTTTTACGGGTAACGCCCACAGAGAGATGGGTAAAGAGATAGCCGATCATCTGGGTTTACCTTTAAGTCGGGCCGATATAAAAAAATTCAGTGATGGTGAAATTTTTGTTGAGATAAAAGAAAACGTTCGAGGTACAGACGTTTTTGTGGTTCAGCCGACATGCACACCTGTAAATGACCATTTGATGGAACTGGTTATAATGGTGGATGCACTTCGTCGAGCCTCGGCCAGGCGTATCACAGCAGTGGTTCCCTATTATGGTTATGCCCGTCAGGACAGGAAAAATGCACCTCGGGTACCTATTACTGCAAAAGTAGTTGCAGAAATGTTTATGGCCGTTGGGGTAAGGCGCGTGTTATGTATGGATTTACATGCCGGGCAGATACAGGGCTTCTTCAATATTCCAGTAGATCACCTGTATGCAGCACCGATAATGCTTAAATATATACAAGAAAGTTTTGATGATGTAGTTATGGTTTCACCTGATGCCGGTGGTGTCGAGCGGACACGGGCTTTTGCCAAAAGATTGAATAGTGATCTGGCTATTATTGATAAGCGCCGGGATAAGCCGAATGAGTGTCAGGCAATGAATGTTGTCGGAGATGTAGAAGGGAAGACGGCAATTTTGGTTGACGATATGGTTGATACAGCAGGGACTTTATGTGCCGGAGCACAAACTCTGCTCGACAGTGGTGCGAAAGAAGTTCATGCCTGTTGCTCACACGCGGTTCTTTCCGGTCCAGCTATCGAGCGTATTACCAGCTCAAATCTCAAATCATTGGTTGTGACTAATTCTATTCCACTTAACGCTGAAGCACAGAAATGTGGGAAAATTAAAGCACTGTCGGTGTCTGAGCTGCTCGCTGAGGCGATTAACAGAATCCACAACGAGGATTCTGTCAGTTCGTTGTTTGTATAGATAGTTTGATTGTTTAGTGTAAACATCTTGTAATGAATCGGATGTATGCCGAAGAGTTACGATAATTAATAAATTGATATGACTGAGTCAGCCGTGTCTGGTTGTTATCTCGGCTGTTTTGAAAAGGAGAAATTATGCTTCAGGTTGAAATGTCTGCGTCTCTCAGGTTGACTTCTGGGAAAGGAGCCATGCGCCGATTGCGGATGGAAGGTATGACTCCTGCTATTGTTTATGGTGGTGGAAAAGAGGCGATAGCACTGCAGCTTGAGTCAAAAACTCTGATGGCGAAACTGCTTGAATTTTATCGTCGCAATACTATTGTCAAACTTAAAGTTGACGGGAAAGCTGAGAAAAATGTTCTGATCAGTGAAGTTCAGGTAGACCCTGTGAGCGGTAACCTGATCCATGTAGATTTTTTTGAGATTGATCTCAATAAAGAGCGCTCATTTAACGTACCTGTGGTCTATGAGGGTATTGCTAAAGGGGTTGATCTTGGTGGGGTGCTGCTGATTCATCACGAACATATTGTGTTTGAAGGAAAGCCCCTGGATATGCCAGATCAATGTACTCTGGATGTGAGTGAACTTCTGATCGGTGATAATATTAAATGTGGTGTTATCGTTGTTCCCGAAAATTTAGTAATGGTTACTGGTAAGAGTGAAGTTGCTGTTGCCGTTGTTAAACCGGGAGTGGAGAAAGTTGAGGACGAAGATGAGGAAGAAGGTGCAGTAAGTGAAGAAAGCGAAGAGGTGATTGAGGAAGCTGTTTAAGTAGTATCGGTTGCTTTTTACTATCTGCTTTATATCAAAAGAAGTCCGGAAAGTTGTCTTTCCGGGCTTTTTTGTTTTGATAACCGATAATGCAGGTGATTGAACTTTTTTACGAGGCCACCAACTGATGACAAGTAAACCTTTCATAATAGCCGGGCTTGGAAACAAAGGCAGCATGTATTGTGATACACGCCATAACATTGGTTTTTTGGTGATTGATGATCTCGCTCGAAGGTGGGGGTTTGAAATCAACAGTGAAAAATGGAATTCGCTCTGCAGCCGTACACAGCTTTTCGGGAATACGATTTTCTTTTTGAAGCCTATGACCTTTATGAATTTAAGTGGGAAGGGGGTTACTCAATTTGCTCAATTTTATAAAATTTGTCCCGAACATATTCTGATAATTCATGATGATCTTGATATGGTGCCTGGAAGAATTAAACTCGTTAAGGGTGGTGGTGCAGGTGGGCATAAAGGTATAAAATCTCTTGTTGAACATCTGGGGAGTCGGGATTTTTACCGTTTGAAAGTAGGGATTGGCAGGCCGGGACAGGGTGATGTGCATGGTGACTTTCCAATTGAAAAATATGTGTTGGGAGCCTTTGGAGAGGCTGATTATGCTGTCCTTGATTCACGTTATGATCATATTGAAGAGGGTGTTCGTCTGTTCTTTGAAAATGACCCGGGAAGGGCTATGTCTCTTTTAAATAGTCTGAAATAACGCTGTTTTTTCTCAATTCAATGCGCTTTTTCAAGGATTTGTCATAAAATATGCGGTTTTGTTGCGGTTAATGTGGTACAATGCAGGCCTTATGGATTGGGAAGATGACGGTCCTGCTCAAGATCCGCTATTTTGATCTACAGTAACAATCCGTTTTTGATTCTATGTTTTTTCAAATTTGTGTTTTCCTTTTGGTAATTTTCGTAAATTCTGAAGAAGAATCGTAAAGTAGTCTGCCTTATAATAGGTGCTTTGGGACAAGGAGAAATGCGTGTTTTCTGAAGGTGATATGGCTGTATATCCGGCCCATGGAGTTGGTGTTATTAAATCTATTGAGCAGCAAACTGTTGCTGGAATTGATCAATCTTTTTATGTCCTGGAGATATTGGACAACGGAATGAGGATTATGATTCCTACTATCAGCAGTGAAAGTGTTGGGCTTCGTGCTATTGTTGATGAAACTGAAGTGAGTGGAGTTCTTGATATTCTTGCTGATCGGAATGTTGAACTTGGTTCCCAGACGTGGAATAGACGGTATCGTGATTATATGGAAAAAATCAAAACTGGTTCTGTTCATGAAGTCGCATCGGTGCTTCGCGATCTCTTTCTCCTCAGTGTTGATAAAGATCTTTCCTACGGGGAGAGAAAAATGCTGGATACAGCGAAAGGTCTGCTTGTAAAAGAATTATCCCTGGCACAGGACTCAGAAGAATCTGCAGTGAGTAAAACTATAGAGGCGATTTTTTCATAAAGTCTCTTGTTTTACTATCCTTGACCGCATCGTAATAACTCTCGGCCATCTTGAAAAAATGATAGTTGGTCAGGTCAAAAACTTCATACGTGAGTAGTATAAATTTACTGGAATTTCGGTGTATCAGGGTGTGCCGTAATGACAGTGAATTTACAGCAATGAAGCAGGTAAGCGAGCCTGCGAGACTCCGTATGAAGAGTTTTTACGATGCCTTTTTGACATACTTACGGTAGAAACCTCGTTGTGTATCACGACAAATCTTTTTCTATAAAAATTGACAGTCGCGTAGCTGGTATACGTCTTGATCAATTCCTCGCCCGACATCTTACATCCGCCTCCAGAGCACAGATCTCTGCATCCATTCGCAAAGGTTTTATTAAAGTAGACGGACTTGACAGAAAGAACAGCTATCGCCTGAAGTCAGGTGAAACTGTCTCCGGTACTGTTTTTGAGAAACCGGAGATTGATGTATTACCCGAGAAAATCGACTTTCAAATCCTTTTTGAAGACGAATATTTACTGGTGCTGTCTAAGCCGCCGGGTATCGTGGTACATCCAGGCAGTGGCAATCATACGGGTACACTTGTCAACGGATTGGTGTACTATTGCCAGGCCATAGCTGCCGTTGGCGATAAATTGCGACCTGGTATTGTTCACAGACTGGACAAGGATACATCGGGTATTATGCTTGCTGCAAAGACCGAATCAATGCAGGGAAAGCTTGTAGAACTCTTTAAAAACAGGGAGATAAAAAAAAGTTATATAGCGCTGTTACATGGTGTGATGAAGGAGGTAAAGGGGCGATTGGTTGCGCCGATTGGGCGGCATCCCGTTAATCGTCAGAAAATGGCCGTTCGTTCCATCAGTGGGCGTCATGCGGTGAGTAATTGGGAACTCATGATGGAGTTGGCCGATAGTTTTAGTCTTGCACGAATCACCATCGAAACCGGACGTACACACCAGATAAGAGTACATATGGCTCATTTAGGTCATCCAGTTGTCGGCGACAGAGTGTATGGCAGTAACAGGGATAATGATCATTATCCTCGTCAGTTACTGCATGCCCATCGACTTATCTTCCAACATCCTGTAACGATGGAAATGGTGGACCAGGTAGCACCTCTCTGGCCAGATTTTACTCTAGTTCTTAAGGGACTTGGATATCCGTCTTCGGGCGATATGATATGAAAATTGCAATTACAGGTGGATTGGGAAGCGGTAAAAGTACCGTTAGTAAGATTCTCGCTTCGTATCTGCAATGTGAGCTTGTGGATACCGATCAATTCTGTCGACAGCAGCTTCAGCCGGGTTTTGAGGGCATGGAGAGGCTGAAAGAGTGTTTTGGAAACAGATTTCTGTGTTCTGATGGAACGTTGGATCGTCAGAGTTTGAGGCGCGCAACTTTTGAAGATCACAACATCAGATCGCAACTTGAAGATATTCTTCATCCCATAGCTCGTAAAATGGTTGCCACCCGTTGGAAAGAAAAAAAAACTTCAGGGGAACATCTCCTTGTAGAAGTTCCTCTCCTCTATGAAGTTCAGTGGCAGGTAGATTTTGACGAATGTATTGTTGTCTATACTCCTGAACCCTCCATATACGAGAGGGTCAGGGCAAGAAGTGGTCTTAGTTTTAAGGAAATTCGTTCGATTTTGAAAGCTCAGATACCCATAGAAAAAAAAAGAAAATATACCCGGTTTATAATTGATAACAGCGGAACGTTTGTGAGTACTATGTTGCAAACGGCATATCTTTTTAAAAGAATGGTTCTCCGGTAATATTAAAACATAAATTATTTCCTTTTACTTTAAAAAGACTTGACAGCCTGTAACTGAATACGTATAAGAAACACAGCGATTTGAAATTCAAATCCTGTCTTCGTTGGATCAATTTTTGAACTCTGGTCAGAATATTCAATTTTACATAACTGCATTAGCCGTGTGTCTTCCGAATAAGTTACGGTCTTCAATTTCTTGATACTTCATTGGTTCGGCCAATGCTACCATTCTTGTTTTTTATCTAGAATACAAATATTGAATAATACTTTTTAAATATCGAAGTCTACCTTCAAAATTCACAGTGCTGAATTGTCAAAGCTTGTTATACGCTATAATACCTGACCGAATAAACGAACTTTTTGATATTTTGGACTCTGCACAGTGCCCCTTTTAGGGGTAGATGTTTGCGGGTGTGATTTTTTGTTATTTTTGCTGGTTATTCCTAATGACATAGAGAAACACAGTAAATTATATCTGATTTACTAATCCCGATAAGCGGGATTCTTTACAAGACCCCGTGTGGGGTGCTTAACTCAGTAGCCCTTTGAGGGGCATAAAGTGTCTTCACTCAATTTTATTTCTGCACTCGTTTGAGGGGGATAAAATAAGGGGAAAACTAAGGCACTAAAAAGGAGAAGTAGGTTAATGAATTTGGCGGAAATGAAATTGATGAAAATCGGTGAACTTGTAAAACTTGCCCGAAAGTTGAAGGTCGAGGGGTATAGTTCACTGAGGAAACAGGAGCTGATTTTTGCAATACTCAAAGCCCAGTCTGATAAAGACGGAAAGATGCGTGGGAATGGTGTTTTAGAAATACTGCCCGATGGGTTTGGGTTTCTCAGATCTCCTGATTATTCCTACCTGCCAGGTCCAGATGATATTTATGTGTCGCCATCTCAGATTCGCAGACTCAATCTTCGTACAGGTGACACCATTGATGGTCTTGTACGTGCCCCAAAGGATGGCGAAAGATACTTCGCCCTACTCAAAGTTGAGAGTGTTAACTTTGACCCACCTGAAGCCGCTAAACAGAAAACATTGTTTGCCAATCTGACTCCACTTCATCCTAACGAAGCATTTAGTCTTGAGTGGCAACCGGACAATTATGCCATGCGTATAATGGATATGTTTGCCCCTATTGGAAAGGGACAGCGGGGGCTTATTGTTTCTCCGCCTCGAACTGGTAAAACTGTTTTGATGCAGAAGATTGCCAATTCAATTGTGAGAAACCATAAGGAGGCGTATCTGATAGTACTGCTTATAGATGAACGTCCCGAAGAAGTGACAGAGATGACCAGGTCTGTAAGGACCGCAGAGGTGGTGAGTTCAACTTTTGATGAGCCTCCTCAGAGGCACATTCAGGTTGCTGAGATGGTTATTGAGAAAGCCAAAAGGCTTGTCGAACATAAGAAGGATGTTGTTATACTTCTAGATAGTATCACTCGTCTGGCACGTGCTTATAACACTGTGACTCCGGCCAGTGGAAAAATTCTTTCCGGGGGTGTTGAAGCAAACGCGCTGCATAGACCGAAACGTTTTTTTGGTGCTGCAAGAAACATAGAGGATGGCGGGAGTCTTACCATTCTAGCCACTGCATTGATCGAAACAGGCAGCCGTATGGATGAAGTAATCTTTGAGGAGTTTAAGGGAACCGGTAACATGGAACTTATCCTGGATCGTAAAATGGCAGATAAGCGTATTTTCCCGGCCATTGATATTAAACGATCGGGGACCAGAAAAGAAGATCTGCTGATTAAAAAAGATGCTTTGAATCGGATATGGATACTACGAAAGTTGCTCAATACAATGAATCCGGCGGATTGTATGGATTTTCTGAGTGATAAATTGAAACATCAAAAAAGCAATGTAGATTTTCTTGATTCAATGAATGGTTAGGGACGAATTTTGCCGACTGTTTTTTGTTGAAATAATTTGCTTGTAGGGTATTATG
>DAOVUU010000246.1 GCA_030632405.1 Desulfobulbaceae bacterium
GGAAGAATCGGCCGCAACCTTATACTGGGATCACAGGACGCAACATATAAAGAACTGGACAAAAACCGTGAGAGCGGATGCATTCGTGATATTGCTCATGCCTACTCACAGGAGGGAGGCCTCGCTGTACTTTATGGCAATATTGCAGAAAAAGGATGTATTGTAAAAACAGCAGGCGTTGACCCTTCGATTTTTCATTTTAAAGGTTCGGCAAAGGTATATGTCTCCCAGGAAGAAGCGTGTGATGCGATTCTTGGAGGCAAGGTCGTTGCCGGGGATGTCGTTTTCATACTCTACGAAGGCCCCAAGGGAGGCCCGGGCATGCAGGAAATGCTCTACCCCACTTCGTATATAAAATCTATGAATCTCGGAAAAGAATGTGCCCTGGTTACCGATGGTCGCTTTTCCGGCGCCACCTCGGGGCTTTCCATTGGCCATGTCTCCCCGGAGGCGGCAAATGGTGGTTTAATTGCTCTGGTTAAAGATGGGGATCCCATCGAAATTAATATTCCCAAAAGATCCATCAACCTGGTCGTAAGCGAAGAAGAACTTACTGAACGCCGGCAGGCAGAAGAGCTCAAAGGCGAAACAGCATATCAGCCTCAACGCAACAGGACTGTATCCAAAGCCTTGAAAATTTATGCCCATTTCGCCAATTCTGCTGACACCGGCGCAATCAGAAAAATTTAGCCTGCGATCCGGCGCGGTAGTATCAAACAGGCAGCTTTGATGGATTCGTAAAAACTACATTCAGCCAATGTTTCGTCATTCCCGCGAAGGCGGGAATCTAGTTATTTCAACAGCTTCTGGATTCCCACCTGCGTGGGAATGACGGAGGCGAAGACTTTTTACAACGCCATCAGCTTCGATTTTATCCAAATTCAGGCTGCCGTGACCTATCAACCTCCTTCAGAATGCCCATGGCTGAAATACTGTTCATATCCCCCTATCTTGAATTAGCTGAAATAGCACTGAAAGCAATGGGGAACGAAGACGACCTGGATATCGAGGTTACCCGCATGGACGAGGCCGTCGAACTTGCATCGAAGGCTGAAAAACAAGGCTGCCAGGTTATTGTAAGCCGTGGACTGACTGCTTCAAAAATCAGGAACTCCAAAGTAGAACTTCCTGTGATCGATATTCGAATTGGAGGTTATGATCTCCTTATGGCCTACAATGAAGCAAAAAACATCGGTGGTAAAGTAGGTATAGTAGATGTTGAAGATGTAATACTCGGGCTCGTAAGTCTTGAAAAAATAGTTGACGATACATTAGTCAAATATACCTGTAAAAATGATCTCGATGATATCGGAAATGGTATCAATTATCTTAAAAAGAAGGGTGTTGATGTTGTTATCGGTAAAATTGCAATGGCAAGGGAAGCGCGAACCAGAGGCCTCGATGCGGTTATCATCACCTCGGCATACGAAACAGTCAGAATGGCCATTCTGGAAGCAAGAAGAGTCAATACGGTTCGCAAGAAGGAACGAAGTAAAGCTGAACAGCTGAAGGTCATGCTCAATTTTACCCATGACTGCATTATAGCCATTGATAAAGAAGGCAAAATCACCGTCTTCAATAAGATGGCGGAAAAACTTACCGGCTGGTCTGCAAAAAAGGCCATTAACAGATCTGTAACTGAAGTAATCCCCAATGCAGGCTGCCAACATCTGCTCAAATCCGGCATACCGGAACTTGGAGCCATTTTTGAAATAGGTAATGTAAAAGTTGTCGGCAACAGAGTTCCTATCATTGTCGACGGAAAAATTGATGGTGTTATAACGACCATCCAGAAACTCGAAGTTCTGCAGAAAATTGAAAGCAAAATCAGGTTTAAGCTTTCAGACAGGGGACTTATAGCACGACATAACTTTGAAGACATTATTGGGAAAAGTGATGCTCTCACCAGCACTATGGACCTGGTAAGAGATTATGCAGCCATCGACTCTACAATATTAATTTATGGACAGACCGGCACGGGAAAGGAGATATTTGCCCATGCCATCCACAACGGCAGCAAAAGAAAAAATGAGCCTTTTGTAGCAATTAACTGTGCTGCACTGCCGGAGAGTATCCTGGAAAGTGAGCTGTTCGGGTATGTAGAGGGAGCTTTCACTGGTGCCAGCAAGGGCGGCAAGGCCGGTGTCTTCGAAATGGCTCATGGAGGAACCCTGCTGCTTGACGAAGTAGGTGAGATGTCGCCCATGCTGCAATCAAGATTATTGCGGGTGATTGAACAACGGGAAGTTATGCGGCTGGGAGACAACCGCATCCTGCCGGTAAATGTCCGCCTTATTGCGGCTACCCACAAAAACCTGCAGGAAATGGTGGCCAGCGGCTCCTTTAGAGAAGATCTCTATTATCGCTTAAACGTTCTCTCTTTCACAGTACCCCCTTTACGTAAAAGAGGTGAAGATATTCTGGAAATTGCTCAAAAATTTTTGAGAGAATTCTATGCTGCACAGGGCAAGCCTCCCGGTGTCTTCTCTGATCACTCTGCTCAGCTGCTCCTCGAATATGAATGGCCGGGAAACATACGGCAGTTACGAAACGTCATGGAGCGTTTGTCCGTAATGACTGGTGGAGGTGTTATCACAACAGATGATGTGCGAAAAGGGCTGCAGATACCAGGAATCAATCCTGCTGAGACAGGCGACAGAACTGCAGTAGAGTCTCCGAATATTCAAAACCAAAATGACCTTGACAAAGATAACTCAGATAAAAATATATCAAAAGCGGCCCCAGTCATACTGCTCCGGGAAAAAGCAACATACGAGAAACAGCTTATTGTCGATGCTGTGAAGAAATGTGAGGGAAACAAGGCAAAAGCAGCACGGCTGCTTGGCATCAGCCGTACAACCCTCTGGAGAAAAATGCAGTAAATCCTTGCCCGCAACTGGATCGTTACAGACAAGAACAAACGTTGCACAAATGTAACACCCACCCCTCCAACATGTTACACCCACGAAACACTCATGCTTTTTTGATGCCACAAAGGGTGTAAGAGAATATTCTAAATTTCTTCACAATCTTCTTTAATTATAAACAGATAGTTCGATTACCATCGATATATTCCCGCAAAACGCCCCCCTTCCACCTCCCGTTGGCCCATTTTTTGCATATCTCACGCTTTGAAGTTGACTCTGAAACACATATTGTTAAGGCTTCCAAAGGGAATATTTCAAACATATGTTTCAGATACTTTTAATCGTCGTCTACTTGTGCCGGAACACGGCCAGACTAATCCGAACAAAACACTTTACAAGGAGGTGCACCAACACAAACTATTTGAAGAGTGTAACTAGTTGAAGAACCTACCACTTACAATGTCTTTGACATTAATCTTAAATGTAAAAGAGGTATATCTATGTTGAACAGAAAATGTGCTATTCCCCTTCTCTCCGTGCTGGTGCTGTCATTACTCACCGCATTTTCAGTCCAGGCTGCTGAAAAGCCCGAAGGGTATCCCAGCCGACCAATCGAAGTTGTAGTCCAGTATGGTGCAGGCGGCGGAAGTGATACTTTTGTGCGCAATCTGATGATGCCTGCCCGCAAATATTTGAAAACTGCCATTAATGTTACGAATATGACAGGGGCCGCTGGAGTAAAAGCTGCCAACTATGTCCTGAAACAACCCGCCGATGGTTACACCATCTATAATTTCAGCCCGGAACAACTTATTAACACTGCATTCGGCCGTCAGAACTATAAGGAAGATTTTGCTCCCCTCGTTCAGGTACAGCAGGACATGAGTATGTTTTATGTCAATCCTAAAGCTGAATACCAGACCGTCCAGGAACTCATTGCCTATGCAAAGAAAAATCCGGGTAAAGTACAATTTACCGGTACAACACCTGCCAGCCCCGATGAGTTAATCATCATGCGATTTGCCAAAGCCGCCGGCATTGAAGTCAAATATATCCCCTTTGACAAAGCTCCAAAAAGTCATGCTGCTGTTCTTGGCGGACATCTGGACGTACTCCATGAAGAGCCCGGCAGTGTAATGTCCCTTATTGAAGCAAAAAAACTGATCCCGATAATTGTCTTCAATGAAAAGCGCCTTGACAAATTCCCCGACGTCCCATGTTCAGTTGAGTTGGGATACGACCTTACCAGTGGTCGCTGGAGAGGCCTGGCTGTCAAAAAAGGAACCCCTCAACCGATAATAGACTATCTTGCAGCGCAACTTAAGAAATCCTATGAGCATTCAAGGTATCAGGCCTATGCCAAGGCATCACTGCTTGATCAGCGCTTTGGGTGGAAAGATCCTGCAGAATTCGGGAAATTCTGGGATTCTGAATACATAGCCTTCAAAAAAGTCCTGCTTGAACTCGGATACATTAAATAAAAATTCAGTTAGATGAAGGAGAGGTTTGTGTTAAAAGCATTATTGAAATCAGATGTCATTATCAGCGCTATCATCTTCGCTGGTGCTTTGTACCTCTTTTTCGAAACAAAAACATTTGGCTCACTCGATGTTTTTGGTGGACTGGGGCCGGAATACTGGCCCCAGTTTATCCTTGTTTCGTTGATGGCGCTCTGTATGGGGCTCGCAGTGAGCACAATCAGGACTGCCCTAAAAGAAAAAGTTCTCAAAACACCAAAAATCAAATTTACCGCAGATAACATCCGGTTTATAGCAGCAACGGCCCTCATTGCCACATATCTTGGTCTATTGCCCATCGTAGGTTTTCTGGTATTAACCCCTGTTCTGATGATTACGTTTATGGTTCTGCTCGGAGAAAGGAGCAAGGCGTGGATCTTCAGTATTCCCTTTGTTCTCACTATTGGCATTATCCTGGTATTCACAAAGGTAATGTACGTCCCCCTGCCCAGAGGTATGGGGATTTTTTTAAAGATCAGTCACCTGCTGTATTGATCAGATAAGGAA
>DAOVUU010000229.1 GCA_030632405.1 Desulfobulbaceae bacterium
GGAGTCGAGGACTGTCGGAGTTCCGCCACCTATAAAAAGTGTTTCCAGCGCACCTCTTTTTACTTTTTCAGCCAGTCGGGTCATTTCCGTTTCTACGGCTGCAACATATGGGCTGTGCAGTTCTCCCATTGCCGCAAAGGAGTTAAATGCACAATAGCAGCATTTTGTTTTACAAAATGGAATATGAAGATAAAGAGCAACCATCAGCGCTGTATAGATTCAATGGCCGTGATGCAGTCCTGCCTGATCGACTGCATCAATCCGTTATCTGCAAAACTATACGATCCGTCCCCTATGATAATATGGTCCAGAAGCTGCATCTGCATATGGTGACACACCAGCCAGAGCGTTTTTGTCAATCTGATATCCTGTGGCGACGGCTCCAGGGAGCCGGAGGGATGATTATGGCCTATGATCAGGGCCGCCGCATGAAACTGAAGCGCCCTTGAAATGATTTCCCGTGGATAAACAGTATTGACATTCAGGGTGCCTTCGGCCACAACCTCCGAATCGATTATACCATGGGAAGAATCGAGATATATTACAGTAAAAACTTCCTTTTTGAGTCCTCTCATCGAATGAACAAGGTAGTCAATGACCTCCCGGGATGAGTGGAGATAGCGCTTACCCTGCAACCGTTCTTTGAGATAGTAACTCGCCACTCTCTGCACAAAATGAAGGGCAAAGCTGTTTTTGGGCCCCACACCTTTTGTCTCCTGCAGTGCAATAAGCGGCGCTTCAATAACCTTGGAAAAAGAACCAAATTTTTCAAGCAGCTGCCTGGCAGGTTCCTTGCAGTCTGTACGCGGAGTACCAAAAGAAAGCAGTAATTCCAGAACCTCTGAATCACTGAATCCGGAGAGCCCCTGCTCAAGAAAACGGTCCCGCAAACGCCCTCTGTGACCGGCCCCCTTGTTCTGCCACTGTTTTTTATCCACCTTTGCAGTTTACCCTTTTAATTCTTTTGCAAAAAGTTCATTTGCAATTTTCGGATTCGCCTTTCCCTTTGTTTTCTGCATTAACTGGCCGACAAAATAGCCCATTAGCTTGTCTTTACCATTTCTAAAATCTTCCGCCTGGGCAGGGTTAGCAGCGACAATTTCTTTTACCATTGAGAGCAGCTCGCCCTCATCCGAAACCTGCAGAAGTCCCTTCTTTTTCACAATAATCTTCGGATCTTTGCCGCTCTCCATCATGTCGAGAAACACCGTTTTGGCAATTTTTCCGCTGATTGTCCCATGCTCAACCATCAACAGGAGTTCTCCCAAATGTTCCGGAGTTACCCTGCAATACTGAATCTCTGCTCCCTTCAACTCTCGAAGCAACTCAGTCATAATCCAGTTAGACACCTTTTTGGCATTCACACCCACCTTAACCGCATTTTCAAAAAAATCCGCCAGCACGCGGTCTCCGGTCAGGATTGCGGCATCATATTCAGGAAGACTGTACTCCTCTATAAAACGGGCCTTCCTCTGATCAGGCAGCTCAGGCAAAGTAGCTCGGATTTCCTCTATCCACTCTTCACTTATCTCTACAGGAACGAGATCCGGGCACGGGAAATACCTGTAATCATGGGCGTCTTCTTTTCCCCGCATCGACTCAGTACGGTTTTTGTCCGGATTCCAGAGAAGTGTCTCCTGTACAATTTCTCCCCCGTCAAGCAAGATATCCCGCTGCCTGCGAACCTCGTATTCCAGAGCACTCTGTACATTCCTGAAGGAATTCATATTTTTCAGTTCTGTACGTGTGCCAAGCTCTTCCTGGTCAAATGGACGCAGTGAAATATTTGCGTCACAGCGAAAACTGCCTTCCTGCATATTCCCATCACAAATATCGAGATAACGCAGAATCGAGTGAATTTTTTTCAGGTAACCGTATGCCTCTGCCGGCGACCGCATATCCGGTTCAGAAACAATCTCCAGAAGAGGAGTTCCTGTACGATTCAAATCAACATAAGAGACAGGTTCCACTTCATCATGAATTAGCTTCCCGGCATCTTCCTCCATATGCATCCGGGTAATTCCGATCACTTTTTCCCGGCCATCGATTTCAATTGCAACTTTTCCCGGACCAATGATCGGTAGATCAAACTGGGAAGTCTGGTACCCTTTTGGTAAATCAGGATAGAAATAGTTCTTTCGCGCAAAGGTATTATGTCTGTTAATAACTGAATCAGTCGCAAGCCCCATTTTAATGGAAAAATCGACAACTTTCTTGTTCAATACAGGCAGTACCCCCGGCATGCCAAGGCAAATCTGGCAGGTATGGGTATTCGGAGGTGCACCAAAAGCTGTTGAGCATCCACAAAATATTTTTGATTCCGTTTTTAACTGGGCATGTATCTCCAGCCCTATTACTGTTTCAAACTCCATGATCCCACTCAATCCTCTAATTTATCTGCTCTGATCTTTGACAAAATCGTAAAGAGTAAACTTATAAATGGCTAAGTAAAAAGCTTCACATTCGAGGAATGCAAATTTAATGGAATGAGGCGTACTTAAGTACGTCGTAATGACATTAAATTGGCAATGACGAAGAAGGTGAAGAGTTTTTACGACGCCACGCCTGCTTTATGGATCCACGCCCTAACCTTTATCAATTCATCACGCCAGTCCTCACCCAGCCGAACCTGTAAAAAATTAAGGAAAATGACGTTTACCAGCCGAACCAATTCCTCAAAAAGAAAGATACGCTCAAGTATGATACCTTCAACTTCTTCCGGGTTTTCACCCCGGTCATTTTCTGTGGATTCCGTTTTGGGTAGGCGTACATTCCTGAACTCCATCAGTGCTGCCGCAAGAGTAAAGCTGTACTCATAACTGTTATGACCAAGGACAATTCTTGCCTGCTCAAGCTTCTTGCCCATTTGCAGACCTGTTCTGGCCTCCTGTAACTCCGCCTGCAACCCTGTGCATATTATCTTCTCACTTGACTCACCTTCACCGAACTCCAAGAGCATATGTTTTTCAAAAACAACAGTAACATCCCCTACGGTTGGCAGTGCAATGGTACCTCCGCGCTCCTCACTCTTCCACCAGAGCCACGTAAGAAACTCCTGACCCAAAAATCGTTTTTCAGCTATAAGATCGACTAAATCCATAATTACATTGAGATCCTGAAAATATTAATAAAAAATTCCTCTACACTGCTAAACAAATATCTGTGGGGTCAAATTAGCCAGTAGTGGTTGACTCTCCTCGTCAAGCAGATGCTCTGCTATTGTGTAAGGTATTTGCTGACGCATCAAAAGACCAAAACTTTCTTTAAAAAAATCCTCCAGTACCGCATGAATCTTCTTATTTGTTGAGAAAAAAAACAATGTCGATTCAGAAAGATTCCAGCACAATTCAAAGGTTGAGGGTACCGGGATAGCTTTTCTCATAAGCTCCACCCTGACCCGCTCTTTGATCTCAACCTTCATTGTGCGACTGAGTTTTGGAATCTGACGTTCACTTTTGATCCGTTCCTCTTCTTTTTGTGTAAATTTTTTGAGTATAGCGGGAGACACCTTCCTCTCATCAATTCTCAGGGTCAGGGTGATGTAGTCACCGGCGACATACGATGCAAATTGAAACTCAGAATCGAACATATTAAGGATAGATACCCAACCAATCGAATATTCATCATAGGTGTCATCAATATCTTTATATGAAAATGAAACAATCCTGTCAGCAATATAATCCAGTGAATGTTCCGGCAGATCACCTTCCAATGTAAATCGTACAAAACTTGCAGAACCTTTTAATAACCCCATAGAAGTCCTTCGGTGCTTTATAATTAATCTTGGGTATTTTTTCACCCCACAGGGGAGGAACCGAACTGTATTCCGAATCTCTGTTGCATCTTCACACTCTCGTTTGTCTCCAGCCTCCTGCCACTGATAAAACATGCTGCTCTTGTCATATAGCACTCCTTTGGACCTGTCACAACTTTTTTCCTTTTATCTTTGATGAACTTGTAAAAAGTAAATTTTTGGATGGCTAAGTAGATAAACAAAAAATTCGAAAACTTTATATTCGAGGAATGCAAATTTAATGGGATGGGACGTACTCAGGTTTGTTGTAATGACCTTAAATTAACCATGGCGAGTTGACGCCCACCTTAATCATGTGTACCATTACGGTATACACCGTGTATCTTAAAAATGACTTCTAAGGTAGTCAAAAAACATGGAGGATAATAATATGGCTAAAACAGCCACAACTCATGCCCGGTTAACCCCGGAAATAAAAAAAGAAGCTGAAGATATACTTAAAAATCTCGGTATATCAATCTCTTCAGCCTACGAAATGTTTTACAGACAAATTATTGCCCATGGAGGTATTCCCTTCGAGATGCGGATTCCCAACCAGGACACCAGGCAGGCCATGCAGGACGCAAGAGACGGTAGAGGAGAAAAGTATGATACAGTAGAAGAGATGTTCCATGATCTGGAAAAATCATAATGCTACCCATTCGACCAACCTCACAATTTAAAAAAGACTTTAAAAAAGCTGGTAAACAGGGAAAAAGTCTGGAGAAATTAAAACGAATCTTAGAGCATTTAACTGTACCTGAACCATTGCCAGCCAAATACAAAGACCACAAACTTAAGGGTGAGTGGCGGGATTACCGTGAATGCCACATTGAGCCAGATTGGCTTCTCATATATACCATCACAGATTTTGAACTTAGACCTGCCAGGCTTGGAAATCATTCAGAATTATTCGATTAATCCTTGACAGCAGATGCATATCCCGAGACAAACAATTTGTCTGAGATTTGATCCAATTTCCTCCTCAAAACCATCGCTGATCTCCCAACCTGTTCAAGAATGACGAAAAAGTTCGCCTAAAGTAGTTTTTGCGAATTCATTAACCTTGACCGTAAGGAAAACAAATGATAAAAGTGAGGCATAAGGCAAAATTCAGGTTGACACAGCCTCTCTGAATTTGTATATAGCCAACACTTTGGGGGTCGTTAACTCAGCTGGTAGAGTATCTGACTTTTAATCAGAGAGTCGCGCGTTCGAGCCGCGCACGACCCACCAAATGTCCTCGTCCCCATCGTCTAGTCAGGTCCAGGACATCGGCCTTTCACGCCGACAACACCGGTTCGAATCCGGTTGGGGACGCCAGTTA
>DAOVUU010000370.1 GCA_030632405.1 Desulfobulbaceae bacterium
AATCCTGGCAGAGCCTCTCCCGGGCAATGGTGAAAAAACTTCATCTCGGGCGATCCCCTGAAAAAATTGAATGTCTCGACATCTCCAATATTGGTGGTAAACAGCCGGTCGGTTCTCTCGTCAGTTTCAGAAAAGGAGAACCGGATAAGAACAATTTTCGCCATTATAAAATAAGAACCGTCGAGGGTCCGGATGACTACGGGATGATGAAAGAAGTTATCGGACGTCGACTCAGACGAGGAATCGAAGAAGACACTTTACCTGACCTCTTTGTTGTTGACGGTGGCCGTGGACAGCTCAGCATGGCGCTTGCAATAGCAGAAGAACTCTCTATTGCGGATCGGCTCGACTGGCTTGGCATAGCAAAGGATAAAAACGGAGAAGGAGAAAAATTATATAAACCTGGAAGGAAAAATCCCCTTATCCTGCAATCATATAACCCGGTGCTCTTATACCTTATGAGAATACGGGATGAATCCCACCGCTACGGAGTAACTTTTCATAGAAAACTTCGCAATAAGGCAACGCTCTCCTCAGAGCTCGATACCATTCCCGGCATAGGCATCGAGAAGAAAAAAAATCTTCTCAAACATCTAGGCAGCTTGAAAAGGATTAAAACTGCCACAATTGCAGAATTGCTGGAGGTAAAAGGGATTGGGTCAGAACTTGCGAACCAGATCAACTCTCATTTTCACTAAAGGGTGGTTGACAACGTAGTTTTTGTGCCGCCAGGCGCCCCTGTATATAAAGTGATAATGCAGCAACTGCCCTGTCGCATACATCAAAAACAGGAACCCCGTTTACTATAAGAGCCTCACGCAGGGGGTCATAAAGTCGTCCCCCATCGATCACAGTTACAATCGGTTTTTCACTCTCCGCTGCCAGTGCTATCATCAGATTTTTAATACTTTTTTCAGAATCCATGGCATAGGGCTTTGCGCACCTGTCATCTAGAGTCATCGTGGCTGGAGAAAGCGGATCAAGACCGGTCACCAGAGCATCAACACCATCATCGCCCACCAGGACCCGAGCAACAAGGGCGTGGGTCTCGTCGTCCGCAGAAGGGTTAATATCCAGCGGGTTAGCCAGATTTACCAGGGTTGAAAGCTTCTTATCTTCCATTATTTTCTGAAGTTCTTCAGAGCTGTCAACGCTGAAATCTGCCAGACGCATTCTATACTCATCGGAGGCAATGGAGTCCGCCATCCCCACCGCTTCAAATCCGGCACCACTTACAGCAGCCAGTCTGTTTCCCCTGATTTTTTTATGGTACAATGTTTCTGCCAGAAAGAACAAATCCTGGAATTCAGTGAAATTCCTGGCAACTATCGCTCCAGCCTGCTGCACACAATTTTCACAGACCATATAATCACCGGCTAGAGAGGCTGTGTGCCCACTGGTTGCAGCCTTCCCCTCGGGTGTCCTTCCGGCCTTATAAAAAACCACCTCTTTTCCATTCAACACAGCAGAACGCACAGCTCTGCAGAACTCCAGACCATCGAGGTCCAGAAACCCCTCGGCATAGACGGCGATAACGTCAACACCATCGCAGTCTTTGAAATAGTGCACCATGTCACCGAGGGTCAAATCGGTCTGATTTCCCATTGAAATCATATAAGCCGGTTTAAGCTGCGGACACTGATGGCTGCGATGCAGCATGAATGCACCGCTTTGACTTATTAGAGCTGCACGATGGTATGATCCTCCCCTTTCTTTCGGGAGCTTCTCTTCAGGAATAAACCAGGTGTCATATCCCCCCGGCTTTGAGACAATCCCCATACAGTTGGCACCCAGAAAAACAGGCCCACCGTCTTCGGATGCATGGGATTCGTTAATCATGACCTTGACCTTTTCGGCTCGTCCCAGGCTCTCTGCAGTTTCTCCCAGCCCTCCAGGAATGATCATAACCGCCTCTGCACATCTGATTCGGATAATCTCTGCAACCAGCCCGGGTACTTGAGAAATCTCAACAGCTATAACCAGCAAGTCTAAAGGTTCAGCCAACGCTGCAAGGAAAGGAACAGATCGAACACCCCCGATTGGTTCTTCTCCCTCCCGAATAAGGGTTATGTTATCCTTTGGGTACCCTTCAGCGAGAACATTATCGAGTATAATACGGCCAAAATTTTTACGGTTTGCAGAAACTCCGATAATACCAATTTGCTTTGGATGCAGTAGATTGTCAATTTTTCGTATAGGACGAGAATTGTCCAGGGTAACCGCAGGGGAGAACCGGCACATACCATCCAGTGGAACCATCAGAAAATCAGTAAAAGCAAACGGATTTACCTCTAACTCTTCGATAACAAAAACAGTGTCAAGGTTACTGGGTGAATAGTGATTGGCCATCTTGATGAAAGAATCAAAGCACTCAATCAGCTGTTCATTGGTGACAATCCTTCTCTGGCCTCGAGTCAAACCTGTCAGTTTTTTATAGGCGATTGTGTGTTTAAACAGTTCAAAAAAAGAGTCCCCGTCATTCATTTCTGTTAGTGCGGCAATTATGGCCTGCCCCTTACGAAATCGTTCCGCATAAAGTTCAGCGTCGGTTCCCCCCAGACCGGCACTGATCACCATACCAAACTCTCTTGTATGTCTGAGTCCTACAATCAGTTCATTGCCAAACGCCAGCGAGTCAGGCGGCATGAACTGGACAAGGAGTACTCCTCTTAGATCATTATCAACAGCCTTAACCAGAGTTTCACCAGTCAGCTCTCTGTAGCACTGTGGTGCCAGTAGCCGGTTTGCTTCAATCAACCGCGCATAGGTTTCAGAAACCTCATACATCATACGACGGATGGCAGATCGAATTTTGTCAGGTTTTTTCTCAACAATCTTCACACCACCCAGTTCGATTTTATGAATAATATGAGGTGAGACAATTTTTATAACCGCTTTTTTTCCAGGTAATGCTACAAGTTCATCGTCTGTAGGTCGTTCTCCCCGGGGTAAAAAGATTGATTTAGGAGGCGTTTCGGCACCCGATTTAGACAGCAGGGAATAGACTTCATACTCATAAAGAAAGTTCCTGCCTTCTCCATGGGCAACTGTCATTATTCTACTTATCCCTGTATAATCGATAGAAAGATCCATCCGCATCTCCTGAATATTTCATCATTTCTGTGAAACACTTAAACCCCAGTCCACTGAACGCCGGTCATTTAATCCTACTCTTTTCTTATTCCATAAGGAGGGAAATTCGTGCATGCAGTGCAACTACAGCGGTATCTACTTTAAGAATCCGTTCACCAATAGAACAATCCACAAAGCCCTGTTCTCTGAATTTCTGCACTTCATAATCAACCCACCC
>DAOVUU010000200.1 GCA_030632405.1 Desulfobulbaceae bacterium
CAGCTCTATATATTATCATAATGGGCCAATTCATCCACAGCCAGCTTTTTCAAACTATAGTAGAATGGCTTGCGCTTACGTCTCTGACGACTTTTCTCCTGAGTCTGCTCCTCATCCCCCTGATAGTTTGTAACCTGTCCACCCACTGTTTTTTAGATATTGGTCCGAAAAGTCATAAAAACATTTTTTTTGCGTACAGAATAGCCCTTCTCCTGCTGCGAAACATAGGTGGCATACTTCTGCTCCTCGCCGGAATAGCAATGCTCTTCCTTCCCGGACAGGGAATCCTGACCATTCTGATCAGTCTTCCCCTTCTCTCTTTCCCCGGCAAACAGAAGACATTCCATTATTTAATACATAAACCGGCAATCCAGCGAAGCCTTGACTGGATACGAACAAAAAGCGGTACAAGTCCTTTCATCTGGCCAGACAAAAAATGATTTTAAATCCATTTTTCTGATCGACATTACCTCCTGACCACCACCTGCCCTCCTGTTCCGCAAAAGTGTTCAGAAAACAGAATTTTTCCGTTAATCTGGATTATACTTTCATTTTAGCGTTCTTTGTAATAGAGTATCGGTTATAATTATCAAAATCATTGTATAGTTGGGGCGCATCTGTGCGAACCTTAATCTTCACCTGTTACCTCATATGCAGAACGCTGATAACAACCAAGACATAAAAAGATTAAGTCTTAATCAAAAAAACCTCCTTGAAACCATACCTGAAATGGTACTGCTTGTTAAAGAAAACGAATCGATTGAGTATCTGAACCCAAGTGCCAGATCGTTTTTTGGGGATCTGTGTCAAAAATAAGAGAAAAACTCTTCTGATCAGGCTGAAACTGCAAAAAGCCTTCTCAATATTGTCACAAGGGCCATAGACGACGGTACCATTGGAATGACTCTTGAAACGACATTCAAACAATCTTACCTTGAATACACCCTGGCACCTTTTAAAGGATATAATGACGATGAACTTTTCTGGTTCTTTATCAGAGACCAGACTGACGAAAAAACTCAACTTGAAGAATTATCTCTCTTTCACAACAGCATTGAAACAATTCTGTCACACAAAATCCATGAATTGAAAGAGAGTGAGAAGATGCGGAGAAGTCTTTCAAAGGAACTTAATTCTCTGAAAGAGCATCTGAAAGAGCAACCTGATGATGGTAAAATGGTCGGGTCCAGTAGAGCGCTGACTGAACTCCGGGATATGGTCTTTCAAGTTGCAAAATCCGATACGACAATTCTCATTACAGGTGAGTCAGGTACTGGAAAAGAACTTGTTGCAAATCTTATCAGAGAGAGCAGTGGTCGCAATAAAAAGCCTTTTCTGAAAATTAACTGTAACGCCATCAATGATTCCCTGCTGGAAAGTGACCTCTTCGGCCATGAAAAAGGTGCCTTTACCGGCGCAGACCGCAAACGCCAGGGAAAGTTTGAAGTAGTCGATGAAGGTACAATTTTTCTTGATGAAATTGGAGATATCAGTCCTCGTATGCAGGCAGCTTTGCTCAGAGTTCTCCAAGACGGAGAAATAATCCGGGTAGGCGGAAATTCTGCGACTAAAATCGATGTTCGAGTCATTGCTGCAACTAATAAAGATCTTGCTGCAATGGTTAAAGATGGAAATTTTCGCCTGGATCTTTTCTACAGATTAAATATCATTAATATCTCAATTCCTCCTCTCAGGGAGCGAAAAGATGATATAGTCGACCTCGTCACATATTTTATTCGGAAATACAGGCTGGCATTTAAAAAAGAAATCAACTTCTTACCTCAGTCCATTCTTGAGCAGCTTATTGAACATGAATGGCCTGGAAATGTCCGTGAACTTGAGAATGTAATTCAGCGCGCAGTACTTATGTCTAAAGATAATGTCATAACGGATAACGAGCTTCTCTTTGACATACAGCCAGGATCTGAAGACCAGAAACCTAGTAAAAATTACCTGCAGCGGCTTAACGGTTCTCCTTTAAAGGCAGTGTTACTGGAAGTCGAAAAAGATTTTATTACCCATACCTTAAGTAAAAATCACGGCAATGTTGCTAAAACCGTGAAACAGCTGGAAATTGGCAAAACTGCTTTCTATGATAAGTTGAAACGATACAGCATCTCACCAAAAGACCACAAGTAAATACAATCAGGCATTTTTTTTGCATGGGTGATAATAGAGATTCAGTTTTTTTTCACCTCTGCTTTGGATATATTTAATGGCAAACAAACCTAATAAACCTAATAAACCAGATATCAGCTGTCCTTTCTGGTTAGCTGATTCACTTAAGTGTAAACTCTGCAAAGATGGTCTTTTTATTCCCTTTGAAGACCACATAAAAACATATTGCAAAACAAAGCACCATCCGCAGTGTCTGCAATACACGCTCTACGCAGAGAAATACCTGCAATTGTCGCAACAGGCAGACCCCGCTCTTGAAAATCGCCGAAGATATCCGCGCGTTCAGGTCCAATACAAAATAACTCTGGTTAAGTCTACTAAATCGGGAGAAGTAATTTCTCATCACTCAACCCTGGCAAAAACACTTGACGTCAGCAGAAATGGCATGCGATTAGCAGTTGATACACCTTTAGTGGACGATACCGTGATTCAATTCTCCTTTGACGATACTTTCCCAAAAGCCCTCCAAGTCGGGCTTGGCAGAATTAAGTGGTGCAACAAATTAATTGATAAGCCTGGCTACCATGTTGGCCTCTCTCTACAGGAAGCGCAGGCGATTGAAGCGATGAGGTCACATTTAATAGAAACTTAAAAACCCGGCGTCAATGGATTCCGCAATACCGAAAAAACTTTTTTACCGGCACGGCATAGATCTGACAAATCCCTCCCTCTACAATTACTCAGCGTTGTCTTTTCCATTTAATGGGATTATATTGTTCTGGTCCAGTTTGATGAATCGGGCAGGGCTGAAAAATCCCCAGATTTAGCTGGATCCCGACTCGAATAGGCGAAGACTGACTACAGTTCCCTACGGGGTGTGCTTCCTCTACGAAATCCCCTTTCCGACATTTTCTCAGGCCCCTCTAATTGAGTAGATGAAACAGAAAATAATCTTCAAGTGGCTCGTACAGGACTAAAAAATTCACGAAACTCTTTTCAATCAATAATGACTATCAGAATCTACAACACGCTATCAGGTAAGCGAGAACCGCTTAAAACTTTGGAACCGGGACATATCAAACTCTATGTATGCGGTATAACCTCCTATGATTATTGCCATATCGGACATGCCCGATCCGCACTCGCTTTTGATATGATTGTACGCTACCTGAGATACCGGGATTACAAAGTCACATATGTTAGAAATTTCACTGACATAGATGATAAAATCATTGCCAGAGCCAAGGAACAGAATTGCAGCTCAGATGAACTAGCCAAACGCTTTATCGATGAATTTTATATAGACATGGATAAGCTCGGTATCGACAGACCTGACATTGAACCAAAAGCTACCGATCACATTGCTGAAATGACTGAAATTATAGGTGAACTTATTGACAAGGGTATCGCCTATCAGGCCGGTAACGATGTGTATTATGTTGTCGACAGATTCCCTGAATATGGCAAACTCTCAGGCAGAAATCTTGAAGAGATGAAGGCTGGAGCACGTATCGCCGTAAATGAGCAAAAACATAATCCAATGGACTTTGTCCTTTGGAAAGGTTCAAAACCTGGAGAACCAACATGGGACAGCCCATGGGGACCAGGCCGGCCAGGCTGGCATATTGAATGTTCTGCAATGAGTCGTAAATATCTTGGCACAACCTTTGATATGCATGGCGGAGGAAAAGATCTCATTTTCCCCCATCATGAAAATGAAATTGCACAGAGTGAAGCAGCTAACGGGAAACCATTTGTAACCACTTGGGTACACCATGGTTTCGTCACTATTCGTGATGAAAAAATGTCAAAGTCCCTTGGGAATTTCCTTACAATCAGAGATATTCTCTTCCATTACCACCCTGAGATCCTACGATTTTTCGTCTTCTCAACACAATATCGCAATCCCCTTGATTTTTCTGAATCAGCCATGCAGGATGCTGCCTCAGGATTGGAAAGACTCTACAAATGCGTCGCAGGAGTTGAAGACCTTGATCCAGATAGCGGTGTAGAAGAAGCACAAACCGTATTGATAGATGGGGATAAAATAAAAATCGGATCTATGGAAGAACGTTTCCAAAATGCAATGGACAATGATTTTAACACAGCACAGGCGCAGGGTATCTTTTTTGATTCTGTAAAAGCCATTAACAGAAGCGTTAAAAATCTGCCCACCACCCCTGCTCGAACAGATATTGTTTTTCTGAAAAGTGGTGTCACAACCCTCAAAAAACTAGCAGATATCATGGGGCTGCTGCGGGAGGATGCCAGAGACTTTTTAACCGCAATCAAACAGCAATTACTTTCCGAAATTACTATCGATGAAACAGTGATTAATACGATGATAGCCGAACGTAACCAATGCCGTATAGATAAAAATTGGGTGAGAAGTGATGAAATACGGGATGAACTTTTAGCAAACAATATCGAGCTGAAAGATGGTCCAACCGGTACCGAATGGACAGTCAAGAAGAGCTGACCGGGAGGAGACTATTCCAATTGCTAACCAGAGGAGCAATCAATGAGACAGCCTGCTGTTGCCGACCGCTTTTACCCCGCAGCCCCAAAAGCACTGAAACGTGCGATCAGTGAATTCCTTCCCACCGATTATAATTCAAATAAAGATAAAGCCATAGCCATAGTCTCACCCCACGCCGGGTATATTTACTCTGGCGAACTTGCGGCGAAAACCATGTGCAGCGTCAAAATTCCAGAAACAGTCATAATACTTGGTGTAAACCACAGAGGTGGTGGAACCTCCGTTGCACTTTCAACCAAAACCTGGAATATGCCTTTTGGGCCGGTCCCAGTTGATAAAGAAATTTCAACTCTTCTGCTTGCCAGCTCTTCCCATATTACACAGGATGAAACTGCGCACAGTTCCGAACACTCTCTTGAAGTGCAGATTCCCTTTCTGCAATATTTCCAGAAAAACCTGTCAATCGTCCCTCTGGCGATCTCACATATTTCCCTCTCTGTCTGCCGGGATATTGCTGAGTCACTGGCTGGGACTATCAAACTGTCCGGTAAGGCTGTTCTCTTGGTCGCATCAACGGATATGAGCCACTACGAGTCCAGAAAAGAAGGTGGAAAAAAGGACCAAATGGCTTTGCAATATGTCGAGGAGCTGGAACCTGAAAAGCTCTACCGTACCGTGATTGAAAATAATATCTCCATGTGTGGGGTACTCCCAGTCACAATAACACTTTTTGCTGCAAAACTACTGGGAGCTACCTCAACAAAACTCATCGGTTACACAGACTCCGGGTATGTATCCGGTGATACAGACCAAGTCGTTGGCTATGCCGGCTTGTCTATCTGTTAGCGAATTAACCGGCCATCTTTGACAGTCGGCTTATTTTTCTTGACAGCAACGAATCAATATTTTATAAAATTCGAGACATTGCATCCCACTGGGGGATGGTCTAATGGCAAGGCAGCGGACTCTGACTCCGCTTATCAAGGTTCGAATCCTTGTCCCCCAGCCA
>DAOVUU010000356.1 GCA_030632405.1 Desulfobulbaceae bacterium
CCAGAGCAGCTGGTCGCCAACTGAAAAGGCTGTCAGGTATTTCGGGCCGATATTCATCTTTCGAATTCGGCCAATTGGCACTGTAAGCGTTCCTGAGGCTTTAGCCGGAGTAAGCTCACGGGAAGTTGTTTCCCTCTCATTAGGGATAACCTTTACCCACTGGTTATGGGTTGCGATGATTTCTTCAGCCTCCTGGACACTGATATCTTCTTTTAGTTTGATGGTAAAGGCTTGTGAATGACAGCGCATGGCTCCGATGCGTACACATTGTCCGTCAATCGGTATGACATCTGCCACTGTTTTGCCGAGAATTTTATTGCTCTCGACAATGCCTTTCCATTCCTCTTTGGTTTGACCGTTTTCAACCGGGACGTCGATCCAGGGGATGAGGCTTGCAGCGAGAGGGACACCCCAGTTATCCAGGGGAAGAGAGCCGTCATTGAGCTTAGCTGTTATTTTTTTGTCGATATCCAGGATTGCCGACGATGGATCTGCCAGTAGTTTTGTTACATCCGATTCAATTGCACCCATCTGGCTGATAAGTTCACGCATATTTTTGGCACCGGCACCGCTGGCTGCCTGATAGGTCATAGAACTGACCCATTCAACAAGATTTTTGTCAAACAGGCCGCCAAGTGCCATAAGCATCAGTGAAACTGTACAGTTGCCACCAATATAGTTTTTGACACCATTTTCCAGGCCATTATCAATGACCGAACGATTGACGGGATCGAGCACTATTATCGAATCGTCAGCCATTCTCAGGGTTGATGCGGCGTCGATCCAGTAACCATTCCAGTTTTTTCTCAAATCATAATAGATAGACGAAGTGTAGCTCCCTCCCTGGCAGGACATAATGATGTCCATCTCTGCCAGTTTTTCAATATCCATTGCATCTTCAAGTGGTTTGTTTCCTCCAGCCTCCGGTCCCGGCTGGCCAATCTGAGAGGTTGTAAAAAAAACAGGATCGAACCCGTGGAAATCATTTTCGGCAGTCAGTCGTTCCATAAGAACGGAACCGACCATTCCCCGCCATCCAATAAATCCTACTTTAAGCATTGCAAACTCCGTAATAATAGTTGTAATCGACCGGTGAGAATCGTGATGTTGCTGCATTTAAAAATCTAAGAACGCAAATTTTACATAAATGATGGAAAAATGCTCTATAAAAAGGTGATAAGGCTAATCTGCCGGTAAAATTTAGTTGAACCTGGTCAGACATGGTTCACTGTAAAAAGAATTATGGCGAGTCAGCTGAGAGTATAAGAAAACCTAAAAGAAAAGAACCGGCAAGTATATATATATCTGCCAGATTAAATATGCCGGTTTTTAACGACCCGGTTCCAAGTTGTATAAAATCTGTCACTCTGCCATCGTTAATGATTCTGTCTAACAGATTACTCATGCCTCCCCCGGTTAGAAGAGCAAGGGCAAAGGCGTTGAGAATTGTACTGTTTTTCTGGAAAAACAGGTAGTACAGGCAATATAAAAGGAGAAGTGCTACACAAATGTTAAGTAGGAAAAACTGTATATATTCCGGTAATCCATTTAAAATACCTAAAAATCCAGCACTGTTTTCCACATAGGAAAAATTAATTATGGAAGAGTTATCAGAGGTTAACTCTTGGCTGGTTAGATATTCTTTTGCAATGAACTTTGTGTATTGGTCGGAGCAAATCGAAAAAATCAATGTGGTTGAAATGATGAACCACTGTTTTCCTGATTGGAAAAATTGGTGAAAGCCTGAATATTTCATTTGGAATATGGCGTTTCCAGGTAGAAATCCTTAGTACGTGTCCATTGTGACAGGGGTTATGTATCAAAATAAATGATGTTGTGAAGGTAGTTACCACGTTTATAGATGTTAAACCACTAAAATGGTTGCACCTGTACAGTTAGTCTTTTAAGATTATTTTATGTGGACTTTGATTTGTCCTGGGAGTAAAAATGTTTTGTTGTTCCTGGTAAAAAAACCAATAAATACCAATGGATAAGTGTGAATTATAGTGGAAAAAGGAGAGAAGGATGATTAAAATCGGAATTATTGGTGGATCGGGACTTGACGATCCGGGTATTTTAACAGACCCTGAAGAGGTAAATGTAGAAACTGAATTTGGTAGTCCTTCTTCACCGCTGTTATGTGGGAATATTGATGGCATTGCCGTTGTAATTCTTGCGAGGCATGGACAAAAACATCAGTTTAGCCCGACACAGGTGAATAACAGAGCAAATATTTCTGCACTGAAAAATATTGGTGTCACACATATTATTGCGACAACGGCATGCGGAAGTTTGAGAGAAGACATAGACAGAGGGCATTTTGTGGTGCTTGACCAGTTTATTGATTTTACCCGTTTTAGAAAAACAAGTTTCCATGACTCTTTTGAAAATGGTGCAGTTCATACACCAATGGCTCATCCCTTTGACCGTGAATTAGGTAAAAAGATGTATCAAACCGCCGAATTCCTGAATTTTAAAGTTCATCGTTCAGGGTGTGTTGTAACTATAGAAGGGCCGAGGTTTTCAACAGTTGCTGAATCAAAAATGTTTAGAATGTGGGGTGCAGATGTTATCAACATGTCATCGGCACCTGAGGTGATGCTGGCAAACGAATCAGGGATTCCATATGCAGCAGTGGCAATGTCAACGGACTATGATTGCTGGAAAGAGGACGAGGTCCCTGTCAGCTGGGAAGAGATTCTGGCAGTTTTTGAGAAAAATGCAGATAATGTAAAGCGCCTGCTTGTTGAGATGGTCGGAACTTTCGCATAAGAGGAAAAAAGAGGAAAAGTTATGAATTTAAAAGAGACTGTAAGAAGTATATCGGATTGGCCTATAGAGGGAGTGATATTTAGAGATTTAACGACTTTGATGTCGGATTCGGAAGCTTTCAGGGAGTCCTGTGATATTCTTTACGAAAGATACAAAAAACGGAATATTGATAAAATTGTTGCTATCGATGCCAGAGGCTTTGTGTTTGGTGCTGTGCTGGCATATAAGCTGGGTATAGGTTTTATCCCCGTGCGAAAGAAAGGTAAGCTTCCGGGAAAAACGATCGAAGAGTCATACAATCTTGAATATGGATCGGGGACTCTGGAAATTCATAAAGATGCGATAAGTAAAGGAAACAGGGTTGTTATTGTGGACGATTTAATTGCCACAGGAGGGACCGTCGGCGCGACTGTACAGCTGGTTAAAAAGCTGGGTGCTGATATCATTGAGTGTGCCTTTCTAATAGAGTTACCGGATTTGAGAGGGCGGGAGAAAATTGAGGGCTGTGAAGTGTTCGCCATAATGGAGTTTGAAGGCGATTAACAAGGCTTTACCCAATTAAAAACAAAAAACCCCTTTGAGCATTGAGCTCAAAGGGGTTTTTGTATAAAAAACGGCGGTGACCTACTCTCCCACACAGTCACCCATGCAGTACCATCGGCGCTGAAGAGCTTAACTTCCGTGTTCGGAATGGGAACGGGTGGATCCTCTTCGCTATGACCGCCATAAAAACAGTTGAGAGTTAAA
>DAOVUU010000294.1 GCA_030632405.1 Desulfobulbaceae bacterium
ATCCGGCGGATTGTATGGATTTTCTGAGTGATAAATTGAAACATCAAAAAAGCAATGTAGATTTTCTTGATTCAATGAATGGTTAGGGACGAATTTTGCCGACTGTTTTTTGTTGAAATAATTTGCTTGTAGGGTATTATGGCTCTTTGTTTTTGCAACTATTTCCGGTGTACGATTTACAGGCCTGCTCGTAGCCTTGGGCGCTGCTGAACAGTCATATTCCGAACTATATTGAAGTGTTTAGCACTGTATAAATTATTTTTAGGAGCTTGTCCGAGAATAAGCATTTTTTCTCAAGCCGAGGTTTTTCTGAAAAATAAGCGCAGCCATATAGTTGATATGACGAGCATTATTTTTATGAAAATAACGAAGAGTTGGGGAGAAATGCATTCTCGGACAAGCTCCTAGGGTAATAACGTTTAATTTCAACGCTGCATAGAAGATTTGCAGGAGGAATAGAGATATGAAAAGTGATATACATCCAGAATATCATAATATAATGGCAACTTGTGCTTGTGGAAATGAATTCGAACTGGGTTCTGTTGTAGATGAGATGAAAGTTGAAATATGTTCAGCCTGTCATCCCTTTTTTACTGGAAAACAAAAGCTTGTTGATACTGCAGGACGAATTGAGAAATTCAACCAGCGGTATGCGAAGCACTTTTCAGAGAAAGAGACGGATAAGGCCTGATTTATTATCAGTTTTGAACCACTCCATTCTACATTAAAATTTGTTTCTGTTCTGTCCACAACGATGATTTTTCATGGTTGTGGGCTTTTTTTTTGACATTTCTGCAATGGACTGAATTCTTATGTTTGAAAAATTTGCTGATCTGGAAGACAGGATTTCTGACCTTGAAAGACAAATGTCTGACCCTGATCTGGTTACCGATCAGAAAGAGTTTCAAAAAGTTGTCAAGGAACATGCTCATCTTACCAAACTGAACGGATTGTATTGCGAATTCAGGCAGGTGCAGAGGGAACTGACCGAAAATAAATCGCTCATCCGTGATGAGAATGAGGACCCGGAATTAAAGGAACTTGCCAGGGCGGAGATAGAAGAATTAGAAGAAAAAGAGGCGAGTCTGGATCAGGAGATAAAGCTCATTCTCCTTCCAAAGGATCCTAATGATGAAAAAAACACTTTTTTAGAAATCCGGGCAGGGACCGGTGGAGACGAAGCAGCCCTTTTTGTTGGTGACCTTTTTCGGATGTACTGTCGGTTTGCTGAAAATCTTGGATGGCGTGTCGAAGTAATGAGTTCAAGTCCCCTGGGAATTGGTGGATTTAAAGAGATAATTGCTCTTATAACTGGAGATAAGGTCTACTCCAAACTCAAATACGAAAGTGGGGTTCACCGGGTTCAGAGGGTACCGGAGACAGAAACACAGGGTCGGATACACACCTCAGCCGTAACAGTTGCCATTTTACCTGAAGCCGAGGAGGTTGAGCTGAATATCGATGTGAATGATCTGAAGATCGACGTATTCAGAGCGTCCGGTCCTGGTGGCCAATCTGTTAATACTACAGATTCCGCTGTTCGGATAACCCATTTACCCACCGGCCTGGTTGTTTCCTGTCAGGATGAAAAATCTCAGCACAAAAATAAAGCAAAGGGAATGACTGTTCTCCGTGCGAGATTGCTTGATCTGATGGAGAAGGAACATCATGACAAGATATCTAAAGATCGAAAAAATCAGGTCGGGAGTGGAGATCGAAGCGAGAGAATACGGACCTATAATTATCCTCAAGGTCGTATGACAGATCACCGGATAAACCTGACCCTCTACAAACTGGAGGCAATTATCAGCGGCAAACTTGATGATGTCATTTTTCCTCTTATCGCTCATGATCAGGCTGAAAAGTTAAAGGACATTCAATAACTTTTGAGGGAGCCTGTCGTTCTATGCGATGAGCTTATTTTGAAATATCAGCTTGATGAGTGTAAAAGAGCTTTTACAGTCGGGTACCATCGAACTTGAACAGGCCGGAGTTGTTGAAGCCTGTAATGATGCCCGTATACTTCTTGAAAATTGTCTTGGGAAAAGCAGGACCGAATTGTTTCTGTCCGCTGACTCAGCAGTAAAATCTGATAAGCAGGTACAATACAGGCAACTCATTGCCCGTCGTAAACTGCGCGAGCCGGTTGCCTATATTCTGGGGCAGTGCGAATTCTGGTCTCTCCCTTTTTATGTTACCCCTGATGTTCTTATTCCCCGGCCTGAGACAGAATTTCTGCTGGACAGGGTGCTCTCATTGACAAAGGGAGAGAATATTGCTTCCGGTAAAATATTGGACCTCTGCTGCGGTAGTGGAGTGATTGCAATTGTTCTTGCAAAGGAGACAGGGGAAAGAATTGTCGCCCTGGATATTTCCACTGGTGCTCTCCATGTAGCAAAGCGCAACGCACATTACAATGATGCTGTCTCCGAGATTGATTTTGTGCAGGCGGATCTGTTTTCCGGGCTGTTGATGAAACGAGAGTTTTCACTCATAGTTTCTAATCCTCCTTACGTGAGTCGTTTTGATGTGGACAATACTCTGGAACCCGAAGTAGCATCCTTTGAACCTCATCTTGCCTTGGATGGCGGGGACCAAGGGCTGGAAGTGATCCAGAAAATTCGATATATGCTACCCCTTGTCCTTAAACCGGGGGGAGAGGTTTATATAGAGATAGGTGCAGATCAGGGTGCTGATGTGGTGGCTTTATTTCGCGAAAAAGTCAAAAACCAGCCTCAGTTTGAAATGGTCGAAATTCTGCTCGATTATGCTGGTCGGAATCGTGTTTTGCACGGTGTCTTGAGTCGTTGAACGCCTGTTAAAAATAGTATCATCCAGAAACGTTTACAGTATATTGAATTTTTTGACACATGTATCTAAGGTTTCGAATTAACTTTTGCGAGTTCGTCAAAGGAGAGAGTGAATGGAAAAACTCATCGTAGAAGGTGGCAGACAGCTTTCGGGCGAGGTTAGAATCAGTGGGGCCAAGAATGCTGCCTTGCCGCTGATTGCAGCTACTCTTCTGGCACCGGGAAAGCATACACTTCGTAATGTCCCGGATCTCAGAGATACACGAACCTTCATGAGACTGATGGGCGAACTGGGTGTAACAAGTGAACGCAATGGAAATACTGTAACTCTGGATAGCACTCAGCTGGTACATGCTGAAGTTTCATATGATCTTGTAAAGACAATGAGAGCTTCCGTATTGGTCCTGGGCCCGCTCGTAGCCCGGCTCGGCAGGGCAAGAGTTTCTCTGCCGGGAGGATGTGCCATTGGAGCAAGACCAATTAATTTTCATATTATGGGTTTGGAAGCACTTGGCGTTTCATGTAGACTTGAAAATGGTTATGTGGATGCCGAAATCAGCACGCCATTGCAGGGTAACGTTATCTATTTCGATATTCCTTCAGTCACTGCTACTGAAAATCTTCTCATGGCAGCTGTACTTGCTGAGGGAACAACAGTACTTAAGAATGTTGCCCGTGAGCCTGAGATTGGCAATCTTATAGATATGCTCAACGGTATGGGAGCAGAAATTGAGGGTAAAGACAGTGGCAGACTTACAATAAAAGGAGTTACCTCACTCAGACCTGCCGATTGCAGGATTATTCCCGACCGAATTGAGGCGGGCACATATCTCATGGCAATAGCCGCGACCGGGGGTAATGGTATGGTCACTCATTGTAATCCCTCCCATCTTCCTTCCCTTCTGGAAAAATTGAGAGCTGTCGGTTTGATAGTAGTTGAAACAAAAGATACTATCAGTATCAACTGGCCAGAAGGGGATACGAATTCGTATAGAAAATTACGCAGTGTAGACATAAAAACCATGCCCTACCCTGGTTATCCGACCGATCTTCAGGCCCAGTTTATGGCACTTATGACTATTAGTTCGGATGTGAGTATGGTAAACGAGACCATTTTCGAAAATCGTTTCATGCATGTAGCTGAGCTCCGAAGGATGGGAGCAGACATTAAGGTTGACGGGCATAGCGCCGTCGTTTCCGGTAAGGGAATGCGCGGTCTGAATGGTGCCCCAGTTATGGCTACAGATTTAAGGGCCAGTTCATCACTTGTTGTTGCAGGCCTCGCTGCAACGGGTAGAACAGAAATTACACGAATTTATCATCTGGAACGGGGATATGAGAATCTTGTTGAAAAACTCACAGGACTGGGAGCCAGGGTTTGGAAAGAATCCGTATAGAAAGGGCGTCGATTCCGATGTGAAAATCTGTGTTCAGGAGGTCTCGTGATTGTATTTGTCAAAAAATATTGGGAAAGAATTGTGCTGCTC
>DAOVUU010000363.1 GCA_030632405.1 Desulfobulbaceae bacterium
ATGTGACCGGGGATATCCGCTACATGTCACAACAATTTTGCCAATAAGTCAAGGGTTTTCCCTAACTCCCCGATATATACGATACCTGGCCGATATTTTCGAACCGTTCTTCTTTTTAAGACCATTGTCCCATACAACCCAGGTTTACAGACTGAAGGCTTTCCTATTTTCTGCGACAGACCTTTTAAGCAGGGTGCAGACCCGCACTTCTCACAATAAAAGCTATATTCCCGTAAGAAATAATTTGGAGTTGCATAGAGGAATATGCTATCGTATTGTAATCTGTTGTATTTCAGCACTATTACGGGCTCCCGGGATCTCCAAAAACAGATATCCCGGTATCTGACCATTATATTATTAATAACTCGTTGAATTCGGTCAAAACACTGTGACCCAGACAATCGTTATAACAAGCGGCAAAGACGGGGTCGGCAAAACAAATATAAGCGTCAATACTGCTCTGGAAATTTCCCGGCAAAATTTTAAAACCTGTCTTTTTGATGCAGATCTTGGCCTGACCAAAACTGGCATCATCTCAGGACTTCAGCCAGAATACACTCTCGATGATTTCATCTTCGAAGAAAAAAAACTCGATGAAATTATCCTCCACTCAAGCAAAGGTATCGATATAATTCCTGGAAGTTCTGATATAGGGAAAACGGCCCAGCTGAGTAAAGAAACAATCTCCGATATCATCTCCTCTTTCAGCCAAATCGAGAGCTACGATTACTTTATCATTGACACCTCTTCTGGAATATCCAGCTGTCTCATTGCTTTTTGCCTGGCGAGTAGTGAAATTATCCTGGTTATTACCTCCGAAGCAACCTCTCTCACTGAAGCATACCTACTCCTCAAAGTGCTGTCCTTGAATGGCTGCAGGGGAACGGTGAAAATTATAGTAAACAAATGCCCCAGTATTCCCATCTCAGAGAGGGCCTATTTCCGATTCGAAACGGTGGTGAACAAACGTCTCAATATTGAGCTGATTCTTACCGGGATAATACTCAATGATCCTAATATAGCCGTGGCTGCCAGAGAGCAGAAACCACTTCTGGCCCTCTACCCCAACTCCATAGCTTCACAGTGTATTCGAGCAATGGTGTCAACCCTTTTAGAAAATGATCCCAAAGTAGAACGCCATACCGATTTTAGCGAATTCTGGCAACACTACTTTGATTTTATCCAGTCGGATCTCCTACTGACCACCACACAACCCGGAAACGACACAGTAGAATCTTCCCTTCCTGAGGCAGACCACCATCAAGACGTCAGGCTTTATTTCCCGAGCGGGCCAAACACAGGCCTACTTCTGCAAAAGCCTGTTATCCCCTTCTCCCATTCCGACGGTATCTTAAACCCCCTCAAACTGACAAGCCCGGCCCCACTCCTTTTAAAATCTCTCGAACTGCAGGCACGAGGAGAATTATCCAAAGAGGAGTTATTAAAAATTTTCAGCAGTGACCCCACTCTCATGGTCAGAGCTCTGCAGATGTTCAGCTCTTCTTGTACAAATGAATCAAACAGAGTAACAGGGTTTTCTCAGATCTTCCAAAAACTGGGTACAGAGGTTCTTTCCAACCTCCTGACAACAGCTTCCATACAAAGAGCTTTGACTGACCAGGTTATCCCTGACAACCGTTTTCTCAGTGCTTTCTGGCACCATAGCTATAAGAGTGCGCTTCTTGCCGAACAGATCGCTGAAACGATACATTACCCTTATCCCGAGCAGGCGTTTCTTGCCGGACTCATCCACGACATCGGTCGATTAGCCCTGCAAACCGAATATCCACAGGTATATGCACAATTCCCATACACCTTACGGGACCAGGCAATAGTCCTTGAAACCGAAAGACTCATTTTTGGACAAACTCACGCCCAAATTGGTGCCAAGGCTCTACGGGCATCCCGCCTGGACAGTTTCATTGTCGATGCAGTCCAATACCACACCGAACCTGACTTAAGGATCAAAACCGGCTTTGAACTGGTAAAGATCATATTTATCGCCTGCCGACTGACGCAATTTCCCCAGGAAAACATGGAGCACATTTCCGATATGGGAGAATCCCTGTTCGGCCTGACCCAGGATCAGCTCCTAACCGCCGCCAGAACAGCAGACAAAAAATTAGTACAGATAAGTGAGCACTTTCATATCCCGCACAACGAAAAGCCGAAAAACAGTGCTGCTGAAAAGATTGAAGCGCACCTCAGGCTCCAAGCCATAGATTGTTCTATACTGCAAGGTGCGCTACCGGGCACTGCAGCAAGTCAAAAGATCCCGCAGATTATTCGCCTGGTACATCAGGGGCTGGATATCCTTTTTGGAATCAAGCCTGTGATCTGCCTCATAACAGACAGCCAGCAATCTTCTCTTCAGGCCGTGGGATATCCAAATTGTTTCGGATGGGAAATACTATCTGATATCATACTCTCTCTAGAGTCAGGAAATAGCCTGATTGTTGAATCCTTTACAGCACCTGGATTGAAGTTTGCGATGAATGCTGAAACGGATGCCCCACTCTCTCTGGCCGATGAGCAGATAATCAGAATCCTGGGTTCCCAGATTTTAGTCTGTGTTCCCATAGCTGCACAGGCGGGCAGAAAGGGTGTTATCGTTTTTAGTATCAAGAAAGAAGAACTTCCGAATATCCAGAAACAGCAAGAACGACTGGAACAATTTGGTGCCCGGACTGCAAATACTCTTTTCGCTTCAGCACAGGTATTTAAGGGAAGAAAAGTATAATAGAGGTCCAATACACCAATGTTACAATTTTTCCACAACAACAGAACAATTCTGCAGGTTCTGGCAGGGGCGTTCATGATCAGCTTTTCTGCAATCTGGGTAAAGCTTGCCGATGTTCCTCCGACAACTTCCGGGCTCTATAGAGTTTTTTTTGGCTTTCTCTTTCTTCTCGTAGCAACATTCTGGCAAAAAGAGATACGGGTAATTCCCGTCAAAAACCTGACCTGGATCATTTCCTGCGGTATTATTTTTAGTTTTAACCTGCTCTTCTGGCATAAAAGCATACTGTTTATCGGACCGGGTCTTGCTACCGTTATCAGCAACTTCCAGGTATTCCTCCTGGCAGCTGTCGGTATTCTTTTTTTTGGTGAAAAAAATCGTCCGCGTTTTCTCTTTTCGGTCCCTGCAGCTGTTCTTGGCCTGTTTCTCGTAGTAGGAACAAACTGGAACGACTTGAGTCAAAACTATAAAACAGGTATCTATTTCGCTCTTCTGGCAGCACTCTGCTACACAGGTTTTTTAATCAGCCTGCGCAAGATACAGCATAACCAGCCATCTTTTTTCTACACCCTGATGCTCATATCTTTTGTTACTACCTGCTGCTTTGCTCTGAAAATGACCATCTATGGCGATCCATTTACCATTCCTGACA
>DAOVUU010000225.1 GCA_030632405.1 Desulfobulbaceae bacterium
AGAAGAGGTCCTTTACCCGGCAATGGAGGATTATCAGCTAGATCTTATTATAGGTCAGGGACCAGGCGCCCGATCTGTGAAAATGGATCTGCCTAAATTTACTCTGGTTGGGGCAACTACCAGGACCGGCTTACTTACTCCGCCGCTGCGTGATCGTTTCGGGGTTATTCTTCGTCTCGAATTTTATTCTCCGGAAGAACTGGTCAGCATAGTGCAGCGGTCAGCGCTCATCCTTGGAATGCGGGTAGACCTGTCCGGTGCTCTGGAGCTTGGCAGGCGGTCCCGCGGGACGCCTCGAATCGCTAACCGATTGCTCAGGCGGGTAAGAGATTTTGCCCAGGTGGGCAAACATCCAGTGGTCGACAGTAAAGTGGCCAATGAAGCGCTTGATCTTCTCGGCGTTGATCAGTTTGGTCTGGATGATATGGATCGTCGGATTATGTTGTCAATAATCGATAAGTTTCAGGGTGGGCCTATTGGTCTTGATACCCTGGCTACGGTGGTTTGTGAAGAGAAAAATACTCTGGAAGATGTTTATGAGCCGTTTTTAATGCAGTCAGGCTTTCTCAAACGAACGCCCAGAGGACGTGTCGCAACAGTGACGGCATATGAACATTTCAAGAGAAAGCTGCCCAGGCAGGAAACTATTCAACCGTCACTTTTTGACGATTGAGCGCCTACCTTCTTATGGAACACGTACCAACCTAACGTGTTCGTGTATTTATAACACAACCCTCACTTCTCACTGCATATTTATATATATCCGATCACAAGTCAGAGTGGTTTCTCTCATTTTCCCCACTTTCCCCCACTTTTCTGTTTAAACGTGCCTTTCGTGCAAGTCCTTGTATTTGTATAAATTCATGCAATAATAGTCTGTTATCTATAATTTTGTTGATGACATTTGATTTGTCATTGAGTGCAGTAATATCAGTTTGTATCCAATATGTTGTGGCTTTTTTGTTTGTGGTACACTGCATATTGTGCTTTGGCATTGTTTGGAGAGTTTGCCTTATCTACCTGAAGTTTCGAAGGTTTTTTCCTTGACACATCGGTATTCTCTGTTATAAAAAGAATGATAGTGGTTTTTTGTGGGTTGTTTGGGTGTTTGGTGGTGGAAATAGGTTGAGGGGGGCACTTGGTGATCAGAGGCCGGTTTCGAAGCAGAACGGAACATACACTGGATGCGAAGGGGAGGTTGAATTTCCCCAGTCGTTTTCGGGACGTGTTGCGTCAATGTGATTCTGAAATTCTTATGGTCGCCCCGTGGAACAAACATCTACGTGCATATCCGGTAGCGGAGTGGGAAGCTCTGGAAACGAAATTATTGACCCAGGGCGGAGGGCAGCCGGGGATAGCCAGTTTTGTTCGCTACGTGGTCGGCGGTGTTGCTAAATGTGTGCTCGATAAGCAGGGGCGCATTCGTTTGCCAGCCGATCTGCGTGCTGATGCCGATCTGGAAAAAGATATCGTTTTGACGGGGATGCTGGACTGGGTCGAGATCTGGGATAAGACGGCATGGCATGCCGAGAATCGGACTACCCGTGATAACTTTGAAGGACATGAGGAAAGCCTGGCGAAATTGGGTATTTTCTGATGTCTGCAAGGTTGGATGTTGACCACATTCACACATCTGTGCTTCTGGCTGAGACTCTTGATTTTATAAACCCCACATCTGGTGGTGTATACGTGGACGGTACCCTCGGGCTGGGAGGGCATTCGGAATCAATTCTTGACAGGTCCGGACCGGATGGAAAGGTAATAGCCTTTGAATGGGATGAAAGTGCGATAGAAAAGGCCAGGGCAAGGTTACTGCCGTATAAAAATCGTTTGCAGATAATACGACGGAATTTTGCTGAAATATCGGAAGGATTGGAGGATGCAAAAGTAACAGAAATTGATGGTTTACTGATAGATGTCGGGCTGTCTTCCCTGCAGCTCGATGTGGGCGAGAGAGGGTTTAGTTTTCAGCGGGATGAAATTCTTGATATGCGGATGGATAACCGGCAGGCGATAACCGCACAGTTTATTTTAGCGACGTGTTCTCAAACGGAACTTGCGGATATTTTCTTTTATTACGGTGAAGAACGTCAGGCCAGGCCGATCGCATCTGCCATAGTTGAGTATAGAGCCGATAAGGCTATTGAGACAACAAAGCAGCTGGTATCAATCATCACCAGAGCAGTACCAAAAAGGTATCATCCTAAAAAAATCCACGCAGCAACCAAAGTTTTTCAGGCTTTAAGGATAGCTGTGAATACAGAATTGGAGAATCTTGCAAAGATACTCGAAGATGGGGTCAGGTTCCTTAAACCGGGGGCCAGGTTTTGTGTAATTTCCTTCCATTCACTTGAGGATCGTATCGTAAAGGCAAAATTTAAAAATAATGAAGAACTGGAACTCCTTACGGCCAAAGCAGTCATGCCTTCGCCTGAAGAAATTGCGGTCAACAAAAGGTCTCGCAGTGCTCGATTAAGGGTTGCGCAGAAAAAAGATAAATAATCAGGGGGATATATGAATTTTCAGAATACATCTCAGCCATATATGCGGCCAGTTATTCAGATCGGAGTGGGGCAGCACTCTCTGCGTCGAAGGAAAAGTAGTTTTCCTGTCAGTATTACTTTCTGGCGACCGGTCGGTAAGGTCCTGTTTCTGCTGATTCCCCTTATGCTGGCAATAAATTTGGGTGTTGCCTCTCTGGCGAGCAACACGAATGAGTCGATAATTGCATTGGAAAACAAGCGCCATGAGCTTATGGACAAAAATATAGAATTGCGAGCGAAGAAAGCGCGACTTCGGGGGCAGGAGCAATTTCAGCAACTGGCCGCAGAAAAGCTTTCCCTGTATGTGCATAAGAAGGGGCAGGTAGGAGTGTTTAGTAAGAGAAAAGGATATTTTGTATATCTCTAATGAGATAATATTGGAGTAAGCAGGGACCTGTTTTTGTCTCTTTTTTGAGAGGTATATAAACGGAGGAAATTATTTCTAAATTATCAGAGTGAGGAACTTTTCATGTCGATAGGCTGTTGGCTATAGACTGAAGAACCTATCGACCTGAGCAAGGTACCAGAGTGATAATATGGTCAGACAATCCCGCTTACGAGTGCAGAAAAGTAAAAACTATAGGCGGGCTCTTTTTTTCGTTCTGTTTATTACTGCAGTTGCTGTAATCGGTTGGCAGGTTGATGAAAGATACCAGATCGTAGATTACATAAAGGAGGTCATTTCAACAGGAAAAGAGACTGCATCTGCAGACGATATGTCCCGCGGTACTATCTATGACAGGAATCTGAAACAGATTGCTGTTACCATGGCAAGGGTTTCCGTGTATGCCAGGATAAAAGAGATAAAATCCATATCTGAAACGGTAAAGGAGTTAGGTTCGATCCTGTCGTTAGATATGGTGAGGTTGCAGAAAAATCTGGAAACCGGCTCTTTGCGGGTATGGGTAGCCGAAGACATCAACCTGGAACAGGAAGATGCACTAAAGAAGAGGGAACTGCCCGGGGTGTATCTCCAGCGTGAGCAGGTGAGGTTTTATCCCAATGATGCATACGCAGCACATTTGACAGGGTATGTCGATAATAATATCGGTCTCGCCGGGGTAGAATTTTATTACAATAGATTGCTTGCAAACCGGAAAATTGAAGAAAAAACAGAAAGCAGTCAGTTAAATTATTCCCAGGATCTGGTCCTGACAGTTGACCTTAAGATTCAAAAAATATTAGAAGATCTTGTCACAGATATTGGAAATCAACAGAATGTTACAAAAGTCGCTGCCTATGTAATGGAGGGAGCAACTGGTGACATAGTTGGAGGTGCCCAATACCCAGGATTCAATCCCAATAAATTCACCAGGTATTCCCCAGAAGTTCTCGAAAATATTTTTTTAAAACCAATAGCTATACCTCCAAAATTTAGACTTTTATTAAGAGATGCAGCCAATATCTATAGCAGTATAGCAGCTGGCTTGATGTCCCTGCCATGGTCGGTCCGGATTTTTAAAACAGATCTTGGCAGTCAGCTGAGACTCTGGGACTGGCTGGGATTGACAGAACAGTGGTCTACAGATTTTTCTGTATATAATCATACCGATAAACACAAGGAAACCGATACGAGGCCGTTTCCTTCTTCCAAATATCAATCTTATGGATTGGTACCTGAGCAGGCCACGCCCCTGAAAATTTTGACTGCAATGGCCGGAATTTTTAGTGGTGGAAATAAAATAAGACCTCATGTGGTTGCGGCTGTTTCAGATGCAGAATCGGGAAAAGAATATCTTCTCAATGCAAATGAGACTGAAACTGACCTGTTCGCTGAGATAGTAAAAGAAGGTGCAACAGAAATGGAGCGGATGTTGCGGAGTCAAGCCACTCCGGGTTCTTCCGGCGCGCTGCTTTTTAGAGATGAAAATCTCTTGTTCACGCCTTTCCCGTGGGGACCGGAATTTTCCAGCAACGAGATGGTCTTAGTCGTAATTCCGGCAGATATTACAACCTTGAGAATGCTTGTTGTGGTTGAGGGGCAGCCGGAATTTCCCTTGCCGAAAAAGAGATTGAAAAATACATTCCTTGAAAAAAGGATCGGACAAATCATCGACAGGATTTCCGTATTGCAGCAGATTGGAAAAAGTGTTTCAGATGTTGTGGAAATTGAAATAAAAAATGTAGGTAACTATCCGCTGAAGAAAAACGTCGATGCACCTGTTCCTGATACCCTTAATTCCCTGGGAAAGGGAAAAGTGGCAATGGGGAAAATGCCTGATCTTAAAGGATTAAGTTTACGAAGAAGCCTGCAATTGCTGCAGCATCATAATGTTAAGATCAGATTTCGTGGAACCGGAAGGGTTGTGGCGCAGAAACCGCCGCCAGGAACGTCTCTTCAGGGATTGTCGGAATGTCTTTTGATTCTGGAGAAAGTAGAAGATATGAAAATCGAAAAAATGATAGAGTCCGGGCCTTGATAAAAAAACCGATTATCGGAAGAAAAAACGAATGATTGCAACTAAAACCATAACATCGTATCCAAGGACCTTGCAGACACTTCTTCAGGGAGTTGATTATATCTTTGTTAAGGACAGTTCCAGAGGAAGCAAAAAGGATATTTCTATCGATTTTGTCACATCGGACTCAAGAAAGGTTCTTGCCGGGGCCCTTTTTGTGGCAATCAGAGGAGTAGAGTTTGATGGACATGATTTTGTCTCCGGCGCTCTTGCTAACGGGTGTGTG
>DAOVUU010000149.1 GCA_030632405.1 Desulfobulbaceae bacterium
CATCAGTGGACTTCTAAAACCGGAAAATGGCGCCATCAAAGAAGGTTACATTAAATTTGATGGTACGGATACAACAAAGATGCTCGGCACGGATGTTGTAAAATTAGGTTCTGTAATGGTACCTGAGGGCAGGCGGGTTTTTAAACACCTGACGGTGAACGAAAATATACTGGTCGGTTCCATTACCCGACAAGACGGGGCTAAAAAAATCCGTGAAGACAATGAAATGATGTACAGGCATTTCCCAAGACTTTCAAAAGTAACTAATCGAATGGCCGGATACAGCTCCGGCGGTGAACAGCAGATGATCGCCATTGCAAGAGCGCTAATGGCCACTCCCAAGATGTTAATGCTGGATGAACCATCCCTTGGTCTTGCGCCCTTGCTGGTAAAAGAGATCTTCGATAATATAAAACTCATTAATAAAGAACTTGATACAACCATACTGGTTGTTGAGCAAAATGCCAAAGTTGCTTTAGCAGTTTCTGATTATGCCTACATCATGGAATCCGGCAAAATTGTTATGGAAGGTCCATCTAAAGACCTCCAGGATAACCCTGATGTAAAAGAATTCTATATGGGAATCACACAAGGGGGTGGCAGAAAATCATTTAAAAATGTAAAATCTTACAAGAGGCGTAAACGCTGGATGTAAGTTATACATTTATAAATGTTCATTTGTGAATATATTTCTCAGTAAAGCCCATAACAGTAAGGATGCGGGAGTTCATTATGAAGATATTAGTTGGATATAATGGTGGAGAAGTAGGTGAATTAGCATTATCACTTGCCAGGGACTATGCAAAAACGAATAATGCTTTTGTGTATATCCTCACCTCACTCGAGGGTGGCTCTTCTGAAAAAGCAGTGGATATTGTTAAGGCGGAAAAGAATCTTGTATTTGCCAGAACCCTTATTGAAGATGCCGGAATACAGTGTGATGCCCAGCAAAGCGTCAGAGGGCTGTCAGCCGGGGAAGATCTGGTTAAATTTGCCGAAGAAAACCAAATTGAGCATATCTTTCTTGGTATAAAGAAAAGGTCCAGGGTACAGAAAGCCCTGCTGGGTTCCACATCACGATATGTTATCCTCAAGGCACCCTGTCCTGTAACTACCGTTACACTGCCGGATAAATATTGATGGCGTCGTAAAAAGTCCTCATCTGTTCCGACTCAAAAGACTTTCTATTTTTCGGACGTACCTGCTGATACCCGGAATAATAGAAAGTCCGCCCCGCTGTCCGACCTGCATATACGATTTCCAGCTCAACCGACGTCCCTCTTCACTCTTCAGACCATAGCGCGGTCCCTCATTTCCTCTACTGCCCCCTCTCTTCATTGTTGCAATAAAAGAACCGATGTTCTATGTATGAAACATTCCACTCAACTCCACCCCGGGATTATCGATGAACCGAAAGGCAAATATTACCGTTATCGGATACCCTAAGATATTGTCATCATGCCAGGAAGTAGCCGAAGAATATTTTAATAAAGCCAACTCTCTCTACTATCAATATCTGCCGGAAACCAATGGCGTTAAATATATATCGTCTTCCCCTAATCACCCTTTAAAGGATGCCGCCAAATCCTTTAACCAGATAAATCATGACATTATAATTGTTGGTACTGTTACGGCAAAGCTAGTAGCGGGGGTTGACGAAAACAAGACCATACCCTTTCGTGCTGGATATAAATCCCTTATAAAAGCATTCTTAAAAGCGAAAGAAATAACAGACCGAGTTGCTTTTATTTGCTTCATTGAAGAAAAACATGATATCCAGTTCTATGAAAAATTAATCAATATAAAGATTGATATATACTATGCCAACCACCTTGATGATTACAGACTATTCTGTATAAAAGCAAAACAGGATGGACATTCTGTCGTAATCGGAGGAAGTTATACTTTTCAGATTGCAAAAGAATACGGGCTGAAACCGGTATTTCTTTTTTCAGATCATGATACTTTCCATGATGCTTATATCCGCGCTCTCGAAACACATCGTTACAATCAATCTCTGGAGGAAAAAGTTTCACAACTGGAGATTATTTCACAGGAAAGCCTGGACAGTGTTATTTTTATTGATAACACTCACCATATCACCTTCACCAATAAAGTAGCGAAACAAAAACTGCAATTCGATGCGGATACCATCGGGGGACAACATCTATCAGAACTGTTTGATTTTATAAAACCGGATATGCTCCAAAAAAACCGGAACAGTGAGGTTATTGGGACACTCAACAAAGAACAGATACTCGTTACAATCCATCCTGTATTTGTCGGCATGAGGACAGTCGGAACAGTCCTCATGGCAAAACAGATTAAAGAAATTGCCGCTATGGATACCCGCGTACGGCAGAAAATGCGTCACAGAGGGTTCAGGGCTAAATACACATTCCATGATATCCTGGGAAACTCCTCGGTTATAAAACAATGTAAAAGACATGCAAGGCTTTATGCAGCTTCAGAGGCACCTGTACTCATCTACGGGGCTACAGGGACTGGCAAAGAACTTTTTGCTCAGGCCATGCATAATAAAAGTTCACGAAAACTGTTCCCCTTCGTGGCCATAAATTGCGCCACATTGCCTTCCGAACTGATGGAAAGTGAATTGTTCGGCTACGTAAAGGGTGCCTTTACCGGGGCCAGTTCACAGGGTAAGCAGGGACTCCTTGATCAAGCCCACCTCGGCACGCTGTTTCTCGATGAGGTAGATTCTCTTTCAAGCTCTCTCCAGGCCAAACTTTTGCGATTACTCCAGGAGAAAGAGTTCATCAGGGTAGGCGGAAATGAAGTAATCCCCGTAGATATACGAATTATTGCTGCCTGCAACAGGAGACAAAACGAGAATTCAGAAGACAATTTGTTGCGGCAGGATCTTTTCTACAGGCTGAGCATCCTTTATCTGCAACTTCCCTCTTTGCGTGAAAGAAAATCTGACATTCCCCTGTTATTTAAACATTTCCTCAGTCAATATGATTCAGAACTTACAGGGATGATTTTTCCTCTTTCCAGAAATATTATTGATTCATTAACCTTCCTGCCCTTTACGGGCAACTTAAGGGAACTTCAATCCATAGCTGTTCGTTTTTCCTGTCTTTGCAGTAATAAGAAGATTTGCAGCGATGAATACCTGAAAGCCCTCCTTCAATCATGCTGTACCCTCAACACAGACCAGACAAAAAATTCACAGAATAGCGCCACATCACTTTTTGACGGTAACTCCACTCTCTCTGCCTCCATGAAAATGGCAGAAAAAACAATTTTAAAGCTGTCCCAAAAGAGATGTGATGGCTCAATAAAATGCATGTCAAACCAGCTGAAGGTTGGCCGCACAACCCTGTGGAGAAAGCTCAAAGAACATGACATTAATTGATGGTTCCCTGAAAAAAACCTCAACCACCTCAACAATTGGATTACATTTTGCATATCTACTTCTCAATTCTGATCAAATAATATCGATGCACTGGCATATTAATTGACAGAGATTGCCACTACCGCATGGCTGCACCGTCCTGCCTCCTATTATTAATTTGGAACAGTGATCGCACTTTTAATATTTACGTTTCGTGATTGAAACATAAGAGAGTGTGTGCTGTTAATTATTACTGATATTATTGAAAAGCAGAACGTTTTTCGGAAGGTCTGTATCTGTAGCCACCTCAGCTTATGAGATATGCGGGCTAATAGATGAAAGAGCATTATGCCAACCACATTAAATGGAGAATAAAATGAAATTAAGTGTACTGTTAGGCACCCTTGCTGCGACGACTCTACTCTCTGCTTCTGCTCAGGCCGGAGAGAGAACCCTCTATATGGGCGCCTATGGAGGATCTACCGAAAAATTGATGATGGAATCGATTCTTCCACCATGGGAAAAAGCCAACAATGCCAAAGTCGTTTATGTTCCCGGCAATTCGACTAAAACACTGGCCAAACTACAGGCCCAAAAAGGAAGTCAGGAACTGGATGTCGTATTTCTTGATGATGGTCCGATGTACCAGGCTATCGCTCTCGGCTTTTGTGACACGATCAATGACGCTGCGATATTTAATGATATATATGACATTGCAAAAATGAACACTGACAAGGCAGTGGGTGTTGGTTTTGTCGCGACAGGGTTAGCCTATGACAAGGAAACCTTTAAGAAAAATGGATGGGATGCGCCTACTTCGTGGGCTGATTTAGCTGATCCAAAATACAAGGGTAAGGTGGTAGTACCGCCTATTACCAATACTTACGGCCTGCATGCACTTGTTATGACCGCCCGTCTTCATGGCGGTGGCGAAAACAACATTGATCCGGGTTTTAAAGCGTTTGTAGACAGCGTGGGACCAAACGTTCTGGATTTTATTCCCTCTTCAGGAAAATTATCTGAACTGTTTCAAACCAGGGAAGTCGTACTCGCCACATGGGGCAGCGGTCGTTTGAAATCTCTTGCCGATACCGGTTTCCCCGGAGGTTTCGCCTACCCGAAGGAAGGAGGGGTTGCCTTGATGATAGGAACTTGTCCGGTAGTGGACAGCGACGTCCCGGATCTTTCGCAAAGCCTTATTCAATATCTGCTGACACCAGAAGTTCAAAAACAGATCGCCGAGACTAAAGCCTGGGGACCGACTAACATGAAAACTGTGTTATCCAAAGAACTTGGCGAATCTCTTCCCTACGGCCCTGAAAAGATCAATGCGCTGAATGCGGTGGATTGGAATGTGATCAATCCCGCCCGCCAGAACTGGACCAAGCGATGGACCCGCGAAGTAGAAAAGTAAACATCCACATTTTATATAGTCAGTATTGTCCGGTTTAAATTTCGAAGTCTACGCTATCTGCAAGAGGATTCATGGGTAACGCTCCCAAAAGTTATTCATGAATCCATTTTAGATGCTTTGCAATTTTCTAACCGGACACTACTGATAAATAGTATGCTTTTAAAAAGAGATTAGAGAATGTCATTCTTACGTCTGGAAGGTTTAAGCAAGTCTTTTGGTAACTTTGTTGCCGTGAAAGATGTGAATCTGGAAGTTGAAAAGGGGGAATTTGTTTCGCTCTTAGGCCCCTCCGGCTGCGGCAAGACGACCACTTTACAGATGATTGGAGGGTTCGTTACTCCAACAGAAGGTAAAATATTTATCAATGGTCAGGATATTACTGAAGTTAAGCCGAATAAGCGTAACCTTGGAATTGTGTTTCAGAGCTATGCGCTGTTCCATCACATGACCATTCATGACAACGTTGCATTCGGTCTGGAGATGCGCAAGATCGAAAAAACTGAGCGTGATGCACGTGTACGTGAAACTCTGTCACTTGTCCATCTGGATGAATTCGCACACCGCTTCCCACGTGAACTTTCCGGTGGCCAGCAACAGCGGGTTGCATTAGCGCGTGCACTTGTCATCCGGCCTGAGGTGCTCCTGCTTGATGAACCTTTGTCTGCGCTCGACGCTAAAATTCGAGAAGATATGCGGATTGAATTGAGGGCTATTCAGCGTACCGTGGGAACAACAACGATTCTTGTTACCCATGATCAGTCCGAAGCGATGGCAATGAGTGATCGTATTGCAGTGATGAATAATGGTAAATTAGTGCAGGTAGACCAACCGCACACCGCCTATGAATACCCCGGAGACAGCTTTGTAACAGAATTTCTTGGCAAGTCGAACATGTTCGCGGGTATTGTAAAAGACGTATCTGACGGACTAACAGCTGTTGATGTTGCCGGTGTAACTGTTCTTGCTGAGGGTAATCAGTTTGAAGTAGAGGCTGCAGTTAATGTTTCAATCAGACCTGAAAAAATCAAATTTGCAAAGCAGAGCAAAGGAGTGATTGACGGCGCCATTAAAGCACGAATATTTCTTGGCAACCAATGGGTCTTTCAGCTTGATACTCCTATGGGAGAATTTGTGGTCGTCAGCCAGAATACGGGCCATGAAGAAGCAGAGGAAGGTCACAAAGCAGGACTCGACTGGTCGGCGCAGGATATGCGTATTTTGCCCAGGGAGGCAGACTAATGGCCCTTCAATCTGATAACATGGATAAAGCTCGTCCATATCTGCTGAGTTCACCGGCTCTATTGTTTTATGTAGGTCTTTTCTTGATCCCTCTGTTCATGACGTTTATTTTGAGTTTTTATTCTTTTGATATCAACAGGGGTGGTATTCTTCCCGGCTTCTCATTCGCAAATTATGCAGAAGTACTCGGTGATTCCTACTTTCACCGGATCTTCTTTCGTACCTTTTTTTTATCAATTCTTGTCACTTTTTTCTGTGTTTTACTTGGCACTCCAGAAGCGTATATCCTTCACCGTATGAGCAATCGATGGAAGTCGTTATGTATGCTGGCCATACTCGGACCATTGCTGGTATCAGTTGTGGTGCGTACCCTTGGCTGGGCAATTCTGATCGGCAGCGACGG
>DAOVUU010000419.1 GCA_030632405.1 Desulfobulbaceae bacterium
CTGTAAAAAACACTACGCCTTGTATATCAAACTTTTTGACTTAGCCATCTAAGGCTTTGACTGACCTTTTTACGAGTTTATCATTGTTGTACGATGCCCAATTGATAGAGGAAGGAATCGTCATTGTCATTCCGGTATATCCTTTTAAAAAACTGTTGGCAACAATTTTTTAGGTCATTTTTTACTGCAGTTTGCCGCTTTTACCGGGCTAAGAGAAAATCAAGGGAAAAAATGAACGCAATTTTTTGGCATTTTCAACCGGACAGACTGCCCGATGCGGTAGGTTGGCCGGCCGCAGAGAACAGTAATCTGAATTTTTTTAACCTCGATTGTAAGTCTGGTCAGCTGGCCTTCAAAGGTTACTCCTATTACTCTCCCCTCGAAGGATTGGTGAAGAACTTCCGGTCCGGTGCGGCTTGCGGAGAGTATCTCAATATCTTCAGGACGAATGGTGAATGGTTTTCCCCCGTTGCTGCATCTGTTTAAATGTGTGTTTGAAAAAGTTGTGATATTTTTTTTCCCGTCATCCGTGCCGCAGAGAATATTGTTACATCCAAAAAAACGTGCCACCTCAGGGGCTGCGGGTAGGTAGAAGAGTTCCTCAGGTTTGCCTACCTGCCTCAATCTACCATCGAGCAGCAGGCAGACGCGATCACTTATAGTTAGTGCTTCAGACTGGTCGTGGGTGACAAAGAGCATTGTTGTCCCCGTCTGTTTCTGCACTGTCTGGATCAATTCCCGCATTTGCTGACGGAGGCTGGCGTCCAGGTTGCTGAGTGGTTCATCGAGCAGGAGAATTGATGGCTCCAGGACCAATCCTCTGGCCAGGGCCACACGCTGCTGTTGCCCACCGGATAGTTGGTGGATTTTGCGATTCTGTAAATCTGTGAGTTCCGTGATTTCGAGTATTTTCCCGATTTTTTTCTCTGCCTTTATCCCGGTTATCTGCTGCATTTTCAGGCCGAAACCTATATTTTGCGCAACATTGAGAAAGGGAAAGAGTAATGGCTTTTGGAAGATAAGCACTGCGTCACGTTTTTCAGCAGGCAGGTGATTGACCGGGATATTATTGATCAAAATTTTGCCGGAGGCTGGTTGGAGAAGACCGGCTATTGTCTTGAGGATAGTCGTCTTCCCGGCACCGCTTGGTCCTAATAATGATACAATTTCGCCATTACTGATAGAGAGGGATAGATCCCGGATGATAGGAGTTTTCCCGTAGTTGATGGTCAGGTTTTGCAGTTCCAGATAGCCCATCAGCGGATTCCTTTCAGGCCGGTTCGGCCAAGATAGTGAGCACTGCTCATCAGGGCAAGAAAGGCGGGCAGGATAAAGATAAGGCTAACTGCACCGGCAACCGGCCTGTCACCACTGCCCATCAGAGAGAAGAGAAGAATGGGGAGGGTGAGCATTTTTCCCCCACCGATGATGAGCGTACTGAGGTACTGCGACCAGGAAAGAAGAAAGGAAAAGAGTGCAGCTATAATGACACCCGGAATAATCATGGGGAATATAACCATGACAATGACTTTGGCTGGCGAGGCTCCAAGAGATCTCGCCTGTTCTTCAAAATCGGGATTATAGTCGGTGAAAACACCTCGAATTACAAAGATGGTGTAGGGCAGGCAGAAGGTGAGGTGGATAAGTACAACACCGATGAAAGTTTCGGCGAGCCCCAGTTTAATAAACCAGAGATGCAGACCCATGGAGACGGAAAGAGGCGGTACTATTATCGGTAGAGTGAGAAAGAGCATGGTTATCTTTTTTCCAGGAAAATCATACAGGCCGAGAGCTCTTCCCGCTGGAATTCCAAGAATCAGAGATACTGTAGTCGTTACGAGGGCAAGGCTGAAACTGGTAAAGAGGCCGTCCAGAATCTGATTGCCGGATGTAGTGAACACATAGGTCCATGCCCTTGTGCCGAAAACCTGGGGGAACAGGGCCGGATAAAACCATTTTTCAGAGATCGACCAGAGCAATAGAGGTAAAAAGGGCAGGGCGGTCGAGACGAAGATGCAGAAGAGAATAGTTTTCCTTCTCATACTATAACCCCTCTTCTACGGGCAAAGTGTATCAAAAAGTGGGAAAGAGTGATGGACAGGGTGATCATGGCGGCAATGATGAGGCCGATGGCAATGCCTTCAGGTCTGGCCAGCAGATCGATGTCGCTGTAATTTTTGTACGCCCAGACGGGGAGAGAGATCGGATATGTTTTACCGAGGAGGTATGGGACTTCAAAGGCTCCGAAGGTAAAAGCGAAAACAATGAGACAAGCGGCACCAAGGCTGGGCCCTATCATAGGAAGGGTAATATATCGAAATCGCTGGAACCTGGAAGCCCTCAGTGTGGCACCTGCCTCGTTTAACTCAGGTCCAAGATTTGTCAAAACTGAAAGAAGCATAAAAGTAATAAAGGGGACTTCTTTCCATACATAGACCACTATGATGCCTATGCCATAGTCATCGTTTACCAGGAGAGGAAAAGAAGAAGACGAGGAGAGCAGACCGGAAAAAGA
>DAOVUU010000095.1 GCA_030632405.1 Desulfobulbaceae bacterium
AATTCCTGAAAATTGAGTATTGATAAGAAGTCATGTGAGAACTTAGCTGGCAGCCGTGAGCTGGGCTGTGCAATATGGACCAGATGGCGGAGTCCGTACCTTCTGGCTGATTGCAGGACCTTTTCCGTATCATCGGCAAAAAGAGTTCGATCCCTTTTGAAAGGAAGCCGTTCTTTCAACCTGCCCCAGAATTCGGGCTGCTCTTTTGCAACACCTATTTCATTGGAGCAGAATATTGCTGTGAAATGGTTTGAGATATCAATTTTCCCTAATTTGACTGCGAGGGTTTTCGGGTGAGCATTGGTCACCAGGTAGGTGTCTTTCTTTAGTTCTTTCAGATATTCGAGGAATTCAATGACCTGGGGGCGAAGAGCAATGAGGTGGCTGATCTCTTTTTTTAGTAGGGGAATATCCAGATGGAGTTCATTTGACCAGTAATCAAGGTCGGTCCATTCAAGGGTGGATTCCACCTTCCTGTATGTGTTCAGTAATTGGGACTTAGCAGCGTGCACATCGATATGGTTTTTCCTGGCAAAAGCCTCCGGCAGGAATTCCTCCCAGAAGAAATCGTCAAAGTACTTGTCCAGAAGTGTGCCGTCCAGATCCAGGAGAACTGTATCTATTTCACGCCAGGAGAAAGCTGCGGCAATCTGCCGACCATTTTCAGCCGGTTGTATGGGAGAGTTTATTAAGGTCATTGAGCGTTGCGGTGATAGTATCAAAAGTTTGTTCGGCAGATGTCATGTTTCTGCTGATAATCAGCCTTCCATTCGGAGTGAGCCTGGGCGGTTTGTTTTTTCTTTTGCCGGAGTGGCGCTGCAGATAGGTCATAAGCATCTCAGGACTGAGGGGAGTATCATCAGAAAAGCTGAATACCAGGGTATCGTTTCCTTTTTCCAGTTTATTGATACGTAAATCTGCAAGTGCTTTTTTCAGGGTAACGATGCGAAAGAGGTTGATGGTTTCCATGGGGAGACTGCCATATCTGTCCATCAGCTCCTCTTTCAGATCTTCGAGCATCTCCTGTGATGTGGTGGTCAGGGCAGCCATTCTTCTATAGGTGATATATCGCTGACTTATATCTGGGATGTATGTGGCTGGAATATACGCAGAAATTTTAATATTTATTTCGGGGTCAATGTCATCTCTCTGTTTTTCTGAATCTCCGCGAGATGCCTTGGCCTTAAGATCAGCCACCGTCTTTTGCAGAAGGTCCAGGTAGAGGTCATAGCCGATTGCGGCAATATTACCGCTCTGGGAGACGCCCAGCAGGTTTCCTCCCCCCCGTATCTGGAGATCACTCATGGCCAGTTTGAATCCCCCGCCAAGTTCATTGCAGTCCATAAGTGCTCTGAGTCTGTCACGGGAATCCCGGCTGAGGCTGTCAACGGATGGAACAAGAAGATAGGCAAAGGATTGCGTACTTGATCTGCCCACTCTTCCGCGAAGCTGATAAATTTCAGCAAGACCCAGCATATCTGCACGATTTATGATAATTGTATTGGCCGATGGGATATCCAGACCTGATTCTATTATGGTTGTGCTGACCAGGACATCAATCTCCTTATTGACAAAAGATACCATGATCGCCTCAAGATCCTTGCCGCTCATCTGTCCGTGGGCCACGGCGATTCGTGCTCCGGGGACCAGTTTTTGAATTGATGCAGCTATCCTGTGTATTGATTTCACCCGGTTATGTACAAAAAACAGCTGTCCATGTCTACGGAGTTCCTTGCTCACAGCTTCCTTAATAACCAGATCATCATAGCGGGCAACAAAGGTCTTTACCGGGCGTCTGTGCTCCGGCGGGGTGGAAATCAAGGATAAGTCTCTGATACTGAGAAGCGACATCTGCAGAGTTCGCGGAATAGGTGTGGCGGTCAGAGTGAGTATATCAACCTCTGCCCGCATCTTTTTAACTTTTTCTTTATGGGCAACACCGAAGCGGTGTTCCTCATCGATCACCAGCAGTCCAAGGTTTTGAAAATGAACATCTTTTGAGAGCAGCCGGTGGGTCCCGATAATTATATTTACAGTACCTCCGGCAAGACCCTTCAGGATTTGCCGCTGCTGTGCCGGGCTGCGAAACCGGTTGATGCACTCGATATTGACCGGAAAGCCTTTCAGTCTTTCTTTGAAAGTCTTGACGTGCTGTTCGGCGAGTACTGTTGTGGGGACAAGTACTGCCGCCTGGAACCCGTCCTCAACTACCTTAAAGGCTGCTCTGATGGCAACCTCGGTTTTGCCGAATCCGACATCACCGCAGATGAGGCGGTCCATGGGGTTGGTGCTGGTAAGATCATCAAGAACATCATTAATGGCTTTTTCCTGGCCTGGAGTTTCATCAAAGGCGAAAGATTTTTCCAGTTCATTAAAGAGCGGCCCGGGTGGTGAAAACTGTCTGCCCTCTCGAATTTCCCTTTGGGCGTAGATATTGAGCAGTTCCTGGGCAACTTTCCACACCTCCTCCTTTATTTTTGCCTTAGTGGCTTTCCAGCTCTGGGTTCCAAGCTTATCGATTTTAGGCAGCCTGTCGGACAGACCTTCATATTTGCTGATAAGGTTGAGCCTGTCCACCGGCAGGTAGAGTTTATCACCATCACGGTATTCAATAAGCATAAAATCATTAATAATGGACTGGAACTCTACGGTGGATAATCCTTTGTATATGCCAAGACCGTGATCCCGGTGGACCACAATGTCTCCGTCACCCAGTTCAGCAAAACGCACGGGATCCGCCTGCTGTTTTTTCCTCTTTGAGCGATTGCCAAGCCGCATCTCTCCAAAAATCTCGCTTTCAGAGAGCAGGTGGGATTTCTGTTCGATGAGAGAGAATCCCCGGGACAGAGGATGGTTACAGAGAAAGAGTTTTTCTTCGGATAAGAGTGGCAGTTTATCCAGGTCCAGAGGGGCTTCAAGCAGCGCTATATCATGGTTGTGTTTACTGAGCAGTTCCGCAAGATTTTTAGTATGGCGCGGAGACCGGCAGCAGATGATGACCTTGTCACCCTCGGCCTGCCATTGAAATATCTGATCTGTGAGGGGAGAGAGAAGGCCCAGTTGTGAACGTTTTAAAGCAATATCCTGTTTGAGCAGCTGATGGTTGGAGGTTGAGATATTGATAGTTTCGGTTTTTTCAGGGGGGAAATCGGTGAACAGCAGCCGCTGAAATGAATTCATCCGGCTTCTCAGTTTTTCTCTATTGACAAAGAGATCTGAAGGTTCCAGAGCCGGTCGTTTGTTTTGCAGAGCCACCTGGTAATTGGCTTCTATTCGTTCAAATGTGATATCCAGGGATTGGAAGATTGATTCAGGATCGATGAGGATCAGAGTGGTATCAATGGAGAGGAAGTCGAGGACGGAGGAGCTTGTCTGCTCCTGCCCTTTATAGAAGAGTGGCAGAAAAAATTCCATACCTGCAAAACGTTGACCGCTTTTGATCCTTTCGATGATTCGCACTGTTTCATCGTTGTCCCATCCGCAGGTGTTGCCATACACTTGAAATTGTCGAGCGATTTCTTTCCGTGCACCAGTGGACTTATGGTCTATGAGGATATCTGTTACCGGTAGAAGGGTGGCATCGGCTATTTCTCTGGTGGATCGCTGGGTGAATGGGTCGTAGGAACGAAGAGACTCTATGGTGTCACCAAAAAAATCGAGACGAAGAGGTCCTTCATGGACTTCTCCTCCGTCAAGAAGAAAGGGTGGGGGGAATATGTCAATGATGCCGCCCCGAACGGAAAAATCGCCGACCGATTGTGTCAGGGCAACTTTTTCGTAGCCGAGGTTGATAAGGTTTAAAAGCAGACTGTCCTGATCGCACTCCTCTTCTGCCATCAGATACTCTGACACTCTGGTCAGCAAATCAATGGGCATAACCCTTCGCAGCAGCGCCTCAACCGAGGTGACCATGACATAGCCACCGTCTCTTTCCTTGAGCTGATAGAGAGTTGCGAGTCTGGCTGCGGTGACCTGTTGATCTGGAGAGAGAAGCGTGTAGGGAGGGATTTCATGACCTGGATAACTTAATATATGTCTGTCTGTAAAGAGGTTCAGGTCCTGTTTGAATATTGAGACATCATGTTCGTCAGGTACTATACAGCAGCAGTTGCCCTCTTTTGCTGTAAGTGCTGCCAGCCATGCACTGCTGCTGCCACGCAGACCGGATACGGCTGTACGTTTTGAACTGCCGGGGAGTGTTGAAATGGGTTTCAGTGTCATAAAAAGAAGCGCCGGCTGAACTTCTGGAGTGCAGCCGGCAAAATAAAATAATTTAAAGGAAGTTGGAGTTTAGAACGTGCCGCCTATACTGAAATCCCAGACAGATTGGTCTTCATCGGGAAGCGGGTCAAGATTGTATCCCCAGACGATGCGTAATGGTCCCATGGGAGAGAGCCATCGAATACCGAGCCCGGCAGCATGTTTGATGGAGTCATTGATTTCTCCAAAGTTTTCACCGTCATTGAGTACCTGCCCTGAGTCGTAAAATATGGCGCCGTTGACACCCTGGGCTTCAAGGAGAGGAAAAATAAACTCGAGATTGGTATACCACATCTTGTCGCCACCGATACGTTCACCGGTTGCCGGATCTATCGGACTGATTTTACCATATTCAAATCCGCGGACCGAGTTCAGACCACCGAGGAAAAATCTTTCGTAGACAGGAAGTTTGCCCGGCTCGTTTTCAAACACCTGGCCCGCTGCACCTTTGGCATGAAAAACAGTTTTCCAGAACATTGGGAAATACCAGCTGGTTGAACCTTCGACCTTAGTGAACTGTGCATCTCCTCCCAGAGGGCCACCGCCATATTTGACGCTGGCTATATTTCTGGACCCCCTGGACGCTCCATAGATACGATCACGGGTATCTCTTACCATCGACATTTTTACGGCACTTGTAATGTGCAGATCAACGGAATTCTGGATCACGTAGGAAGCGTTTTCAGAGACGTCGGTCAGATCTGTGTCGGTATAGCTGTAATTGCCGTAGACTTTCCATTTTTCCCAGATGGGATATCCGATACGGATACCGCCACCCCTTGAATCTTTGGTGTAATCATCGTATTCTCTTTCCACGCTGAAAATATCGAGGCCCCAGGAGAGGGCTGAATCGTTGAGGTGCGGGTTGGTATACCCCAGATTGTACCTGGAACTGACTCCACTGATATTTGCGCTTAAAGAAAGGGTATCACCCCGGCCTAGAAAGTTGTTTTCAGAGATTGTACCCATTAGTATCAGCTTGTCCACAGAACTGTAACCGGCGCCGATACTGAAGGTTCCTGTACTTTTTTCTTTCACCTCGATGATGACATTCATGCGGTCAGGATCAATTGAAGGTTCCGGGGTAATATTTACTTCTTCAAAGTACATCAACCGCTGCAGGGCCTGAGTACTTTGCCGCAGTGCTTTAGAGTTGAAGACACCTCCTTCGGCGATTCTCAGTTCACGGCGAATGACATTGTCCCTTGTTCGACTGTTGCCCTTGATGGTTATCCTGTTAATGTAGACCAGTTCGCCTTGAGTAATTTTAAAGTTGATATCAATTCGGTTACCGACCTGGGATTTTGTGGTGAGAGGGTTGATCCCGGCAAAGGCGTAACCTGACTCGGCGTAATAGTCGGTCAGCTTCATGATATCCTCTCTTAGTGACTGCCTGGAGAGATAATTTTCTTTGCGAATCGTGAGCATATCGAGAAGCTCTTCCCTGGTACCGATAATGTCGCCGGAAAAATCAACAGTGCCGACCATGAACTGAGGACCTTCTTCTACTACAAATTTGAGATAGATCGATTCCTTTTCCTGCCGTATTTCAGGTTCTCCTATTTTTGCTTCTAAAAAACCATTGTTATTATAAAAGGAGACTATGCGTGATGCATCCTGCCTGACTTTAACTATATCCAGGAGTCCCCCTTCGGTCAGCCAGGAGAGAAACCATTTCTCGCTGGTTTCTATTTCATCGAGCAGGTCGTCATCGTCAAAGGTTACATTGCCTTCTACGGTAATTTCTTTGATAAATATTTTTTCACCCTCGTCAATCACAAAACGAACCACAGCTCCTCTATCACTGGGGTAGCTTATCTTAGCGGTGACTTGACTGTTATAGAAACCTTTCTCCTTGTATAAAAGCCGGATAGTCTCTTCAGCCATACTGATTTTGGCAGGATTGAGGATAAAGCGCTCCTTTATATTGGCCGCATCTCTGACGTCTTCTTCCTTCAACTCGTCTATACCCTCAAATATTACCGATTGTATTACAGGTTTTTCAATGACCCTGAACGTCACCTTTTTCCCTTTAGGGGTATCAATTGCATCGATCTGAACGTCATTGAAATAGCCCATTTTGTAAATAGATTTCAAGTCCTTGCGGAGGGCGGCAGGGTCATATGCATCACCTGCTTTGGTGGATATCTTACGGAGAATTGCCCCTGAATCAATTCGGCTATTGCCCTCAGGGGCAATAGAGGCAATACGAAAATCCCTTTCTGTATAGGATTGGATTTTTAAACCAATCTTTTTCAGTGCTCCTGGCAGTTCATCGAGGGACTGGGCGGTCTGAAAATAATATGTAGGAGATTTCGGTGAGAGAATATCAAAAAGTTTTACATCAACGCTTATCTGGTTGCCAATGACGGTAAGATTTCCTGCAGCGATATAATCAGCCTGCGTCGTATCTGCAATTTTCTGTAGTACTTTCACCGGAGGGGGCCAGCTGCCGCCATATTCTGCAAATGTCTCTGCACTACCCCGGGGCATCATCCGGATATTTCTTTCGGTCAATATTTTTTGCAGGCTGGAATCTACCTGGAGTGTAAGAGCATCTTTTTTCTCGAGAGTGTTGATATTGAGAGGCAGGAAGGTTATTTCGCTGGAAGCTGCCATCACAGGCAGGGGCCAGAGTAAAAGAGTAAACAAAAGAGCGTAAACTGGTTTGGGTAGTTTCAAAGCAGATCGATATGCATTTTTCCTGATAAAAATCATAGGTTTTTTCCTGTAATTATTTCACCAAAAGCTGTGTCTATTATTTTTAAAGTAATCCTGAGTAAAAAACGATTCATTATGCCATGTTTTTCTATAATTGCAAAGAACGCAGTTCAGTGTGAAAGAAAAATATATGAAATTTAAAGTATTGTATAACTCTTTTCCAAAAAACGAGCAGCGGGGATAGTCAGACAATTTTGCAGTCACACAGTAGGTCTGACTTTTTACGACGCCACAATGTTGTAACAGAGGTTATTCCAAGGAGGGAATTGATAAATGAGAGATTTGGCTATGGGGGGAACAGATCTTCTTTTTCCCCGGCGCTGTGCTGCATGTGGTGCTAAACTTTTTGGAGAATATGAGAGGAAAATGTGTGGTGACTGCTGGTCAGATATATCGTTTCTGCATCGGCCTCTGTGCAGAATCTGTGGAATGGAGCTTGGGGGAGAGAGCGAGAGAAATCATGCGTGTGGTGTCTGTCTCCAAAAGCCGCCACCATATCTTATGGCGCGTTCGGTTGTACGATACAGTCCAGTCGTCCAGAAGCTTCTCTATGGATTAAAATATGGGGCAGATAGCAGTGTATTGCCGGGGATAGCTGAGATACTCTCTCAATTTGACATGGCCCCTTTTGGACAATGTGATTATATAATTCCCGTTCCTCTCCATTTAAAAAGATTACGTCGAAGAGGGTTCAATCAATCGATGTTGCTTGCAAAACTCATGTTCCCGAAGAAGAGTCAATCGATATTGCAGACAAATATCCTCATAAGAACCAGGAATACGGTACCCCAGACCACACTCGATGGTGTAAAGAGAAGGAAAAACCTCATAGGTGCGTTTAATTTGGCGAAGAAAGCTGAAATAGATCAAAAGACGATCTGTCTTGTTGACGATGTTTTTACTACAGGGACAACCGTGTCTGAGTGCAGCAGGGTTTTCTGTAGTTATGGCGCAAAGGAGGTAAAGATTATTACTCTTACCAGAGTTGAGATGTCACGTCGTGGTAGTTGATGGAAAAGATACATTTGGCAGAA
>DAOVUU010000011.1 GCA_030632405.1 Desulfobulbaceae bacterium
TGCAATGACCGGCCCCGATATATAACGGAGTCACCTTCGGGTGCCAGCGCCCGGCGTAATGTAACGGACGGATCGGCCAGTTCGCGTCTCTGTTCGAAACTGACCAGCTGCACATTATCAGCCACCCTGATCTGACCAGAATCGATTGCAGTATCACCACCTCCTGCTGCGCCTGCCAAAACCTGCATCAGAGTCGATTTACCGCACCCATTTCTACCCAACAACCCCAGTCTGCTCCCCGGAGACAGTGTTATATCAAGATCTGCAAACAGCTGCTGTTCTCCGTATGATTTTGCAATTCCCCGGGCAACAAGCAGATTTTTTGTTCTACGCCCGGTGGCATCAAAATCTATCTGCACATTCGATAACGCTCTATTACGAGCTCTGACCTCTGCAAGATTATCCTGCATCTTATAGGCCTCATCAATCCGATATTTTGCCTTAGTTGCTCTTGCTTTTGGCCCACGCTGCAGCCACTCTGTCTCTCGTCTCACCTTATTGGACAGCCGCTCCTCTTCCTGCAGTTGTCCATCCAGAAAATGCTCACGTCCTATTAAAAACCTCGAGTAATTTCCCTGGACCTGAAAGACTCCTTCCGGATATACGTTCGACAGTTCGATAACTCTATTTGTACAGTTTTCAAGAAAATGCCTGTCATGACTGACAAGAAGATACGTGGTCGGTACACCGACCACTCCTCCTGAGAGCATTTTTTCCAACCAGATAATACCCTCAATATCAAGATGATTGGTTGGTTCATCCATTACCAGGACATCGGGGAACAGCAGTAGAGATCGACAAATAGACAGACGTTTACGCCACCCTCCCGACAATAATTTTACAGGAACGTTATCGTCGGTAAACTCAGCCCGACTGAGTAGAGTATGAACAATGTTAAATTTCTCACTCTCTTCAAGATTTTCTCCCTTAAGACAGAGCAGTAAATTGTCTGCGATCCCAGTCTCCTCATCAAACAAATCAGCTTGATCCAGGTAACTCAAACGCGCATGCTTTTGCAGGAGAACCTGACCTGAATCTCCCTCCTCAAGGCCGCAGATAATTTTTAACAGAGTCGATTTACCTGATCCGTTGGGACCTATAACCCCAATTCTATCCCCTTTCTCTACAACCAGGTTAATATTGGTGAACAGAGTCTGGGAACCGAACGATTTTGACAGAGACTGACAATTGACGAGATTTGACATGACACACCATAACCCGAACAGGTCGGAACTTTTTAGAGTCCTCAGGCAACTGGATTCAGATCACTTCGCCACACCTGAAGCCACTCCTTAACCACTCAAAAACAATGCAGATACGGGATGTTCAGCAGAAATAAAGACTTAGAACAAACCACTTTATTATTGATTATTTTATGCCCGAATAGTATAAAATAAGTGAAATTTTACTCGGGTGGCCCGAGACAAGAGCAGAACTATACTACTTTTTGCTTAGTAACCTAGAAATAATTTCCGGAAACAACTTCTATCCCAATCACGTGGATACAGCGCTCTAGGTCTGGCTTATTTCCCGTTTTTTCGAGTTAAAGGCGGGAAAAAATATTTTGGGATTCGACGATGAACGAACAGTTTCATATAATGATCACAAGGGACAGAGGGGAAATATTACGATTTCCCTGTACTATTAAAAGACTACGTATCTTTTTTTCAGCATCGATTTTCATCCTCCTCTTTCTTGTCACCACAAGTATCTTCTCAATCTCCCTGTTCACCAAAAACCGAACCATATCATCCAATATACTGGAATTACAAACCAAAATAGACACCAACGAGAGAACTATTGTTCAACACACAAAAACCTTTGAAGCCCAAAGACTGAAACTCAGCCTGCAGGTCGCCAATCTGGAACTCAGTAAGGCAAAACAGGCAGCTACATTCAAAGAAGAGAAAAACGTATTGATGTCCACTGCAGTGAGCGAACTCAACGAGCGCAGTGAACTGATAGAGAAAATTATGAGTACCATCGGTATCAATCTGGAAGAGAAAAAAGCAGAAGGAACCCCAAACAGCGGTGGTCCTTTTATCCCGCAGTCGGAAACCAGCCAGGACGACCTTCTATACAGAGCTGACACCTACCTGAAAAAAATCCAGTACATCCCATTAGGCAGACCTGTTCAGGGAGCCATAACTTCACGTTTTGGAAAACGTAAAGACCCTGTTAACAAAAAAAACGGTTTCCATTCAGGGATTGACTTTCGCGGCAAACGAGGAGAAAAAATCTATGCAACAGCCGATGGTATTGTACAAAAGGCCTTCGAAAATGGTGGCTATGGTAAATACCTCCGCATCGGACACGGCAATGGTTATACGACTAGCTTTGCCCACCTGCAGACTTTCTTAGTAAAAAAAGGTGACCGTATAAAAAGAGGACAGCTTATTGGGCTCGTAGGCAATACTGGCCGTTCAACCGGTCCTCACCTCCATTATGAAATCAATCTCGACAAAAAACCGATTAATCCCCAGAAGTTTATGAAATTTGCAAATTTACTGGAGTCCAATTCTATTTCACCGGAGAAAAAATAAAATGAGTATGTTTGGAAAATCAGATGACGTTGAACAGGAGATGCAGAAAGTTGAAAATGAGGCAATTTCCTCAATCATTGATAAAAGCATGACTGTCAGGGGGGAAATCTCTTTCAAAGGCAAGGCACGTATTGATGGAGTAATCACTGGAAATATTGAAGGTGAGCATCTGATACTCAGTGAAACCGGTAAGGTTATCGGGGACGTTTCTGTCTCCTCGTTAAATTGCTATGGCTCCCTTGAAGGAAATGTGACAGCAAACATACTCACTGCCAGAAAAGACTGTTCCATCCATGGAAAACTGATAGCTGAAAGTCTCACTGTTGAACCAGGAGCTTCTATTGAGGGTGAAATTAAAGCTGCGTCTAAAGAAGCAAAAACCGTGCAAACTAAGGGTGCAACTGCCAAACCAATAACCAGTGGGTCCAAAAAATAGCCACCTTAGGAGATGATCGGTTTGCAAGGCCCACCTGAAACGATACGAGATAATGATACTCTTTTTCGCTATTATAACCAGCTGTCGGCTTCCACGGTTGTCTGCACCAGAATACGTCTGAAAACTGGAGAAGAGCATCTGCTGACTGACCTTGCTGAGCGAGGGGTAACCCTTATCCCATCTGCGACGGCGCAGCTGGCCAGTCGTTCAAAAGTTTTTCAGACAAGGCTTTTCAGCGATTATATGCTGCCTGGCACCTGTGCTGTATATGATATTCATACCCTCCTTGAGGCCATCCCCTTTTATCGAAAACAGAAAATAAATCAGGTCGTGCTCAAACGGGAACGTAAGAATGGCGGTCTGGGAGTTCATCTCTTTCCCGATATCGAAGATATATACAATCAGGTGACGGGAGGAGTCTTCAGCCTTCCCTTTGTTATACAGCCGTTCCAGCCAGACAGCAGAGATATCAGAGTAATTATTCTCGATGATTACCTGGAAGCCTACGAACGGAAAAACGACTATAACTTTAGAAAAAACCTTCACTGCGGTGGACAGTCCACACCTGTTAAACTTAACGAAGAACAGATCTCATTCTGCAGGGAAATTATGGCAAGAGGACGTTTTTCTTATGCCCATATCGATCTTCTCTTGACCGGTGAACAAGAGTATTGGCTCACTGAAATCAATCTGCGGGGGGGGCTGAGGGGAGCAAAAATTAAAGGCGATATATATAGGGGAAAAATCGAGAGTATCCATGAACAACTCCTCTCCAATCTCAGATAGATTGTTTAGAGGAGGAAGCCAGTTCAGTTCCCAAAGGAGGGTTGTAAAAGGCAAAAAAGGGAGATACCTCTTTAAAAAAAGTACCTCCCTTTGTCAATCTAACCAATCAGTTTGTAATTTACTTATACACAACCTGTCGGTTTTGGAAGTCCAGCCATCTTACAGGCACCTTTTCCTGGCCCTGACGGAAACAGTTCGTAAATTCTCTTCAGAGGAAAACCGGTGGTCTTGGAAAGAATACGTACCATAGGGGCAATACCATTTTTCTTGTAGTATTCCTGCAGGGCATCAATAACTTTCTGATGCTCATCAGTCATCTCGCCAATTCCTTCAACGCTTTTTACATAGTCTACCCAATCAGCGTTGAAATCATCACCGTTAAGCAGGAAACCATCTTCGTCTACTTCAAATTTTGACGCATTGTGTTCGAGTGTTGGCATCGCAACCTCCTTCTAAATTTTATTTGACAGCCTACGTTGTTTTAGGATTGTGTATAAATCTGACTAGAGCTTTTTACTATAGGCTAACTGTTTTGTCAAGTGAATGACAAATCATTTTCCGCTCCTTCCAGAACGGCTGTAGTAAAGATTATTTGATGTTATATAAGCAACATACATAACAATAAAAAACTTTTTTTTCTTAAAAGAACTGACTGGTGGACAAAATCCGTAATGCTCATTATTCTTTTTACCTTACCAGTGGTTCACAAGAAGTAATTATTGTTTTTTGTATAAACTCAACCAGATCGGAAATTTTAAAAATTATTGGAATCAATTTAGCCCCCTTTGCAGAGTAAAAATCCCGGAAAATAATTCCCAGGGTACAAAAATAACCCCGGACAATGACCATCCAACTCGTTTTCACAGGAAATTACTTGCACAGGCTCACAAGAAAGAGTAAATCGAACCGTATTAAAATTGTATGTGCAGTCAAATAAAGATTTTTACGACACCATCAATAATGATAAACTCGTAAAAAGTAAAAATTTGGATGGCTAAGTAAAAAACTTCATATTCGAGAAATGCAAATTTAGTGGAATGAGGCGTACTTAAGTACGTCGTAATGACATTCAATTTGCAATGACGAAGAAAATGAAGAGTTTTTACGACGCCATCAATATTAACCCTAACCTGAACAAAAATACTTTCATGCTGCGATTACTCCGAAATAAAGCACAATCTACTTTTATTCAAATCATCGTCGTCATCATCGCTCTAGTTTTTATTTTCTGGGGAGTCGGTGCAAACATGAACGGAAGCCGGGAGGCTGCCCTTTTAATTAACGATGAAGAGGTCTCATTTCAAGAATTCCAGCGGGCCTACGACAGAGCTTACGAGCGTTTCAGTGACCAATTTGGAGGGAATGTACCAAAAGGTCTTGCAGAATCGCTCGGCATCAAGCAGCAAGTCATAAACCAGTTGATCCAGACGTCTCTTCTCAGACAAGGTGCTAAACAAATGGGTATCATCGTGAGCAGCGAAGAGATCCAGGTCATTATTAAAGAAATGGTTCAATTCCAGGAGAACGGCACCTTCAATTTGGATCAGTACAAGACTGTTCTGGCCTCCAACCGTCTTGCACCAAGCAAATTTGAAGCCTCAATGCGATACGATAAACTGTCGGAAACAGCTGCACGTGAAATTGGTAATTTCATCACAGTTGCCACCGATTTCGAGGTTCAGGAAATCTTTAATCAAAACAACAAAGAAGTCTCCCTCAATTATCTCAAAATCTCACCATCAGCATTTTCTGACAAGATTGAGGTAAATGATAAAATTTTATCTGATTGGTTGGAAACAGTAAAAGAGCAGTATAAAACTGAACCCCAGCTTCAACTCAAATATCTAGCTTTCACCTATGATTCTGTTGGTAAAAAAATTGAAATTGACCAGGCAGAGATAAAAAAATATTATCAGGATAATCTTTCCCAGTACCAAATATCCGAACAACGTCACGCCCGGCATATTCTTTTAACAGCCGGTGAAAATGATCCGGAGACACTCCACAGTGAAAAGGGTTCCAAGGCGGCAGAAATAATGGAGCGTGCCAGAGAGGGTGAAGATTTTGCCGAACTTGCTAAAAAATACTCTGAAGGACCAAGTAAAGACTCAGGCGGTGATCTTGGCTTCTTTGGTCCCGGGAGCATGGTTCCGGCCTTTGACACAGCTGTCTTTGCAATGAAAACCGGAGAGATCAGCGACGTGGTGAAAACTCGATTTGGTTACCACGTAATCCTGCTGGAAGAGATAACCCCTCCGGCTACCCGAGAACTTACCGAGGTCCAGGATTCAATTATTGACACATTGCAGAGAAAGGCGGCAGAAAGTATCGCCTTTCAAATGGCCAACGGCGCCTATGAAGGTATAATCGGTGCGGGAAGTCTTGAAAAATATACCAAAGAGAACAGTGCAGCAAAAATATTGGAAACAGATTTTTTCACTCGTTCCAATCCTCCTGAGATTCTCTCAAATGATCGAGAATTCATTGATAAAGCTTTCGCTCTCAACAAAGGCGAACTCAGTTCGCTGATTAAAGGAGGGTCAGGTTATGCCATATTCTATGCAAAAGACATAATTGAACCTGCTTTTCCAACATTTGAAGATGTGAAAGATCGGCTGCAGGCCGATTACATAAAGACAAAATCGCAGGAAAAGGCCGGTGAAACAGCGAAAGAACTATTAAAAGATGTTCGTTCAGGAAAAGAATTGAAAACTGTTGCATCCGAACAAGATGTCAAGATGATAGAATCGGGCTACCTCAGCCAAAAAGATTCGACTAAAAACAGCTCATTTCCCGTTGAATTACTCTCTCAAGCCTTCCTATTATCATCAGCATCCCCCTTTCCAGAAGAACCGGGGCAGGTGGGAGATGATTATTATCTTTATGGTTTTACCGACAGTAAAATCCCAGAATTAATAGATAAATCGGATGAAATTGAGCAGTTGAAAAACGAACTTTTACGTTTTAAACAACAACAGCTTCTCTCCGCCTGGTTAATGCATCAGGAAAAAAATGCAAAGATAACGAGACACCAGAGCCTTTAACAAACAGGCTTAACTGAGAAATTCTTCCCGCAATGGCGTAAACGTGTCAACCAGCCGGACATGCTCTGTAAGAAGCTGGACCGTGTGAGGTACATTCGGCGGCACAGCAAACATGTCTCCCTCTCCAAGCCGTGTCTGTTCATCACCAATATGGACAATAATTTTTCCTGTAACCAGATAGGATATCTGTTCATGGGGATGTGAGTGAGGCGGGTCGGCCTTATCAGTCGGCCCATCATGAAAATCAATCACAACCATCATTAACTGACTGGTATGACACATATATCTTTCACGTCCTGGAGAAATTGACTTTTTCTCCACCTTACTCTCTTTAACAATAGCCATCGTTTTCTCCGTTTTCATGCTGGTCACCTTCCATTCCTGAACAGACAGTTCTGTCCGACTATCCATGTCAAAACAAATATCTCAGGTCAAAATTTCTCGCATCAGCTCGAACAGCAATTTTCCTGTCAGTTCCCCCTTACCCAAAATCTGATTCTTGACAAACCATAACCACTCCTTTAATACTTCTCATACAGACTTTATTCAGTCAATAAAGTTTATTTAATTGAGCAGTTATTTTAAAACCAAAATTGGAGGTTACATCATGAAGAAAAGTTTGTTGCATGCATTACTACTGTTACTGGCATTTCCACTGATTGCAGCGGCAGCCCCCATCAAGTTGACTGTTGCAGAAATCCATCCCCAGGACTACCCGACAACTAAAGGGCTTATGAAATTTGCCGAGCTGGTTAAAGAACGCTCCGGTGGTGCCATTGTCGTTGACGTAAAATATGGTGGTCAGCTGGGTAAAGGTGAAAAAGAGGTTGTGGAGCAGGTACAGTTCGGCGCCCTGGACATGGCCCGTATTTCAATTGCACCGGTGACTGAATTTGTACCCGAACTTGAGGCTTTCGGTCTCCCCTACATCTGGCAGAGCCGGGACCACATGGTAAAGGTCCTGAACGGCGATACCGGACAGCGGTTGCTGAAAAATATGGAAAAATATAAATTCTATGGCCTCGCCTATTACGAATCCGGAGCCCGTTCCTTCTATAATTCCAAACGGGAAGTGAAAACGGTAGCCGACCTCAAAGGTTTGAAAATAAGGGTTCAGAAATCCAAGCTTATGATCGACCTGGTCAACACCATGGGAGCCAATGCTACCCCAATTTCTTTTGGCGAGGTTTATGATGCTATCTCCAAGGGCGTCATTGATGGTGCCGAAAATAACTGGCCCTCCTACGAATCTACAGGTCATTACGAAGTCGCAAAATATTACACCCTGGACACCCATACCAGTGTTCCTGAGATTCTTGTTGCCTCCAAGGCAGCGTTTGACAAAAAATTAAATAAAGATCAGATTGCTCTTATCATGAAGGCGGCAAAAGACACCCAGGATTTTGTCATCGAAAAATGGCTTGAGCGTGTGGAGGCTTCCAAGAAAAAAGTCGTCGCCAATGGCAACATAATCACCGAGCTCACACCTGAGGCGAGAGCGGGTTTCGTCAAGGCAGTTCAGCCGCTGTACGAGACCTACGGTGCCAAGCACAAGGGAATCGTTGACGAAATCAACTCTCAAAAATAATCAACTCTGAGTGTTTTTTTAGTGGGTAGCGGTGTCCTGCCATTACCCACTCTCTCTCCAGGAGTACAACACTATGAGAAAACTCTGGTTCATCATTGCCAGAATCTTTAACGCTATCGGTCTGATTCTTGAATACCTTGCTATGTCAATGCTTCTGCTGATGGCGATAATTATCTGCTATCAGGTGGTCATGCGTTACTGTTTTAACAACTCACCTTCCTGGACAGAAGAGATTGCCATCCTCATGATGATCTGGTTTGGAATCCTCAGCATTCCCATAGGCGTCAAACACAAACTGCATATAGGTATTGAATATGTATACGACCTCATGCCGCCTGCAGTTCAGGTCCCGCTGCGCTGGTTTGTCTATCTTTTGATTGCTTTCTTTGGAGTGCTGATGGTTATTTACGGCATAGAGCTGACACAGTACACTTCGATGTCGACACTTCCTGCGACCAAATTATCGAGTGCAGTGGGATACGTTGTTATACCCATATCCGGAGTAATGCTCGTCTTCAATGCTTTAGACAGACTCTTCTCAGGCCCGGACCTGCCGGAAAACGAAGAAAACGACTATCACAGTGCAGACATCTCAAAACTTGCCCCACTTCAAAGTTAAGGTGCACCGGACCTGAACAGAAACGGAATTACACTATGGAAGCAGATGTCATCGGTATCAGTCTCCTTATAGGAACCTTCTTCGCCCTTTTACTGATCAGAGTACCGGTTGCATTTGCCCTTGGTATTGCCTGTGTGGTCACCACCCGCTATCTCGATCTGCCCCTGATGATCGTCTTCCAGCAGATGACCAAAGGACTGAACTCCTTTTCTCTGATGGCCATACCTTTTTTCATAATGGCCGGACAGATCATGGGTGTTGGCGGCATTTCGGAAAAAATGATAGCCATGGCCAATGTCATCATCGGCCGCATCAGAGGCGGTCTTGCCATGGTCAACATACTGGCCTCTATGCTTTTTGGCGGCATATCAGGCTCCTCGGTGGCAGACACCTCATCCATCGGCTCAATCCTTATTCCAATGATGCGCAAGGCCAAATATGACGATGACTACTCGGTCGCGGTCACCATCACCTCTTCAGTTCAGGGCGTTATCATACCACCGAGTCATAATGTGATCATCTACGCCCTTGCTGCCGGCTGGGTGACTGTAACCATCAACGGTGTACCCCAGCAGTATTCACTCTCCATTGGTAAACTCTTTCTGGCAGGAGTTGTGCCCGGAATTTTTCTCGGCATTGCCCTGATGATCATTTCCTATATCATTGCTGTAAAGAGGCAGTATCCCAAACAACCCGCCGTCGGTTTCAAGGAAGGTATTTACCGATTTATGGACGGCATACTCGGCCTGATGACTGCTGTAATTATAATAGGCGGTGTTGTCAGTGGTGTTTTCACCGCCACGGAATCGTCGGCCGTTGCAGTTGCCTATGCTTTTTTGATTACCGGAGTGTTCTACCGACGGATTAACCTTAAAAGTCTCAGGACCATACTCTATGAATCACTGAAAACAATCGCCATTGTCGCGGCACTGATTACCACCTCAAGTGCTTTTGGTTATCTGATGACACGACTCGATATCCCGCAGCTGGTCACCAACTCCCTGCTTACATTGACTGACAACCGATATCTTATTTTTCTACTCATCAATCTGATTCTGCTGATGCTGGGCATGATCATGGACATGGCACCGCTGATTCTTATCACCACACCTATTCTATTGCCCGTTGTCGGGAGTTTTGGCATGGACCCTCATCACTTCGGCATTGTCATGATGCTTAATCTTGGTATGGGACTGCTCACCCCACCGGTCGGCTCAACCCTGTTTGTAGGCTGTGCAATCGGTCGGGTGCGTATTGAGGACATGGTAAAACCATTAATGCCTTTTTATATGACCATGTTCATCGCCCTGTTACTGATAACCTACATTCCACAGATCACACTCTGGCTGCCGGGCGTATTCATGAAATGATGGCGTCGTAAAATGGTGTATAAAACTTACAACCACGGAGAATATATGAATTATTTCGAGAATATGTTCGGTCTATCGGGTAAAACTGCGGTTGTCACAGGAGGAGCGGGGGCCATCGGCGGTGTTATGTCGGATGCTCTACTCCAGGCTGGTGCCAATGTAATTGTATGGAGTCGCACCAGAAAGTCTATCGACACCTTCCTGGACAGGTATAAAGGTCAAACTGAACAACTCAACAGGCTGCACGGTATCCAGGTCGACACAGGTGAAGAAGAGAGTGTTTCTGATGCCCTTGAGCAGTCGGTGGCCCATTTCAGCTTACCGGAAATCCTTATCAATTGTGTTGGCGGAAATATGGGTAAGGCACCCTTTCTCGACATCGATCTTGACCAGTTTCGTGCTGTCCTCGAAATGAATCTTGTCGCCGGTCTGGTTCTTCCGACCAAACTGTTCTGCAGGCGGTGGGTTGATGAAAAAATTAAGGGCAATATCATTAACCTCACCTCAATGACATCATATAACCCGCTGTCCGGGGTCTGGGCATATGACGCGGCCAAAGCAGCTACCTTGAATCTCACCATGGCCACCGCCAATGAATTCGCTGAATACGGCATCCGGATCAATGCCATCGCCCCGGGTTTTTTTATCGGCAAACAGAACAAAGCTTTACTCATAGATGAAAAAACAGGCGAGTATACTGAACGAGGTAAGGCGGTCATTAACCATACACCGTTCAACCGTTTTGGCGATGTATCCGAACTGGCCGGAGCAACAGTCTTTCTCGCCAGTTCCCGCGCTTCCGGCTTTGTTACCGGGGTGTCGATTCCGGTTGACGGCGGCTACCTTATCCATAATATCTGAGGAACAACATGACTTTTGGCCTCGGCTCACCAGACACAATCCTTAATGAAGCTCAGATAAGGGACATTATTACCGGCGGCACACCAGCATCACTTTTCAATAATAAACGTGTTCTCGTCCTGACTCCGGATACCACACGCACCTGTCCTCTTCCGATGATGATCAACTGCCTGCAGGATATCATCGGCAGCCGGGCTGAATCACTAGATTTTATGGTTGCTCTTGGTACCCACACGCCCCTGTCCGAGGAAAAAATCTTAGCACTTTACGGAATCACCGACCAGGATCGTTCCAGTCGATACCGCAATGCCCGGCTCCTCAACCACCGATGGGATCTACCCGACACTTTGACCCGTGTCGGCTGGATCGAAGAGGATGAAATTGAGAAACTCTCTGGCGGCCTCCTGCGGGAGAAAGTCCCTGTCGATGTTAACAGGATAATCTTTGACTATGATCTTATTCTCATTCTTGGCCCGGTTTTCCCCCACGAGGTTGTTGGTTACTCGGGCGGTGCAAAATATCTCTTTCCTGGGGTTTCCGGAGGAGAATTTCTCCACGCTTTCCACTGGCTTGGTGCCATGGTCACCTGTCCCGGCACCATTGGTATCAAGCACACCCCGGTAAGAGAGGTTATCAACCGGGCCATGAAGTTCATCGATGTCCCGGTGCATTGCCTGGCCATGGTAGTTAAATCACAGCAATCCCTGTACGGTCTTTTTGCTGGGGATTACAACAATGCCTGGTCCCAGGCCGCCGACCTCTCGAAGCAGGTTCATGTTACCTTCAAGAATCGTCAGTATCATACCGTTTTTGGCATCTGCCCGCCGATGTATGATGAAATATGGACCGGCGGCAAGGTTATGTATAAACTTGAAACAATGGTGGCAGATAATGGCAGGCTGATCATCTACGCCCCGCACATTACCGAGGTGTCACGCACCTGGGGCCACTATATGGAGGAAATCGGCTACCATATCAGAGACTATTTCCTGGAACAACCCGATGCTTTTCCTCATATTCCCCGCGGTGTTCTCGCCCACTCCACCCATGTCCGGGGCATCGGCACCGTAGAAAACGGTATCGAAAAACCACGGATTGATGTCGTTCTGGCATCTGCCATTCCACCGGAAATGTGCAGGAAGATTAATCTCGGTTACCTTGATCCGGCAACCATCAATCCTGATAATTACCGCAACCGTGAACACGAGGGCATCCTTTTTGTCGATAAGGCAGGGGAAATTCTGCACCGCCTCAGACCATGACTCACTCAGGAGTATATTATGCAACCCTTTTTATCGGATAACTTCCTGCTGCAAACCAAAAGTGCACAAAATCTCTTCCATAACTACGCGAAACAAATGCCTGTTTTTGACTACCACTGTCATCTTCCGGTAAAAGAGATAGCCCAGAACAAAAAATTCACCAACCTGACCCGCATCTGGCTGAATGGAGACCATTACAAATGGCGGGCTATGCGGGCAAACGGCATTGATGAAAAATATATCACAGGTTCCGCATCAGACCAGAAAAAATTTGATGCATGGGCGGATACTGTCCCGAAAACATTGCGAAACCCGCTGTACCACTGGACACACCTGGAACTAAAGAACCCATTTGGTATCACAGATACACTCCTTGGCCCGGATACCGCCGACAAGATTTATGCCAGCTGTTCAGAGATGCTGCAGCAGGACAGCTTTTCAACACGGGGACTACTTAATAAAATGAATGTTAAAGTGGTCTGTACAACTGATGACCCGCTTGACAACCTCGAATATCACCAGCAACTGAGAGATGACAATACCTTCAACGTTACGGTGTTGCCCGCCTTCAGGCCCGACCGGGCGATGGGTGTGGGAAATATAATCTCATTCAATCAGTGGGTTGATCGCCTTGCGGTACTGATTGATCAGGATATCACCACCTACAAACAGTTCCTGGAAGGGCTCAAACAGCGGCATTCTTTCTTTCATGAAATGGGCTGCAGGCTGTCAGACCACGGTCTTGAAGAACCCTATGCAGAAGAGTACACCGGCAGCCAGGTCTCCGCCCTGTTCAGCAAAGTACGTTCCGGACAAGAGCTTGGCCGGAATGAAATACGCATCTTCAAGTCGGCCATGCTCATCGAATGCGCTGTCATGGATTGTGAACGCGGCTGGACCCAGCAATTTCATTTTGGTGCCTTAAGAAATAACAACTCGAGGGCCTTTCGAAAGCTTGGCCCGGACACCGGTTATGATTCCATCGGGGATTTTACCATGGGCAGAGCCCTTGGCCGTTTTTTAGACAGGCTGGAAGCAAAGGATAAGCTTGCTAAAACTATCCTTTACAACATTAACCCAAACGATAACGAGATGATTGCCACTATGCTTGGTAATTTCCAGGATGGCCGTATCTCCGGGAAAATGCAGTTTGGTTCAGGCTGGTGGTACAACGACCAGAAAGACGGCATGGAAAGACAGATCAATACTCTTTCCAATATGGGGCTTCTCTCCCAATTTATCGGTATGCTAACCGATTCCCGCAGTTTTCTCTCCTATCCGCGACACGAGTATTTCAGGCGGGTACTATGCAACCTGTTCGGTACCGATATTGAAAATGGTGAACTGCCGTCAGACTTTGATCTGATTGGCAATACTATCCGGGATATCTGCTATAATAACGCTGTCAGTTATTTCGGCATTGATCCCGAGGGAGATTGACCCAAAGTCCCCCTCTCACCGGTGACCGATTCGGCTGCAGAGCACAGCCCTGCTCGAATTCTCTAACAAAAGGAACAGATCCGCCCACTGGAAATCCGCCGAAACCAGAAATACTCATCCTCTTTTTTAGTTCACAACCCCCGTATTTTTCATTTTTATTAGCAACTCACCCAATGGCTGCAAAGCTATTTGCTATTTTTTAGTTCTCTTAAAGGAAAGGGAATGATATAATGGCAGGTTATTATTTCCCCCCCTTTGGGCTGAGAATACAAACGTTTAATCCAAAATTTACGTATAAAAAACCAAAACAACCATGCAAACCACGCCTTCCCCTCTCCAGCAATACGAAAAGCTTTCTCTCTTTGAACAAGCACTCATGCAGTTTATATCCATTGTGTACGAACCTGCACACTCCACCCTTATAGTGAACTGCCTGCGAAAGCTTGAATTAAAAAATCCCCGGGGAAATCGACCCACAGTCACCAACCTTAACCACTATCTGTCAAAATTTGAGCAAGTTGGGCTTCTTACAAAAGAGAGGCAATGCTCTCCTGAGATAGTTGAAATCTTGAGCAAGATTGCCGTTAATGAGGGGATCTTCGAAGTCTATGCAAAGGTAATACAGAGCGAAGCACCCGTCTCATACTATTATGGGAAGTGGACTACCAGATGTTGGCGGGCTATGAGGGAGATGCGCATAGGCGTCTACACAGAAAAATTTAACCTCATTGACGATGCCCAGGAATTTCTTGACAGTCAATGCAGAGACCTGGTCTCCACTCCCCCGCCAACAGTCCAGATAATGACTCAGCCGTTTGATGCCGATTGGTTTCGTACCCTCGCCACCTCTTTTCAGTTCTATCTGCTCAGCAATGTCCTGCAGTATGGCCAGGAAACACTTTCAGATTATCCGGAGATACTTGCATTTTTATCGAGCAAAGACGAATTTTCCCATTTAAGTGTCGATGAACAATTACCATTTAAAAGACTCCTTTTTAATGAACTGCTCTTCCAGGGAAAATATACAGATGCCGAAGAACTTGTAACGATTCATATGGATTTATTCCAGGGAACCGGAGCTCTCGGCACAATCCTCTTTTTAAAAGGCGAGAATGAAACAGCCCTTGCCTCGTTTGAGGAAGATATCGGTTTTCTACAAAAATACAGTAATAGTGAGAATGTCTCTTTTTTTGGTCCCACAGGTCTTTTTTATATTCTGGCAAGAATTTCAAGCCGGAAAAAAGATTTCCCCGCCATCGCCAACCAGGTAGGTATTGCTCTGTTACAATTCCGCGGGGCGCCAGAAAACGACTCCTACAATTATCTGGCCACTGTGGTGAACTCGCAAATTACCCAGGGAATGCATGGAGTAGAAATTGTACTGCCGGAGGCGGCAACTCAAAATGCCCTGACCGTTGTTTTCGCCGGTCTTTGCCAATATTGGCTCAACAGCTCTATTCAACCTGAAATTGAGGCTGAACTTGTCGCCTTTTATGAAAAAGCACGATCCGGAAATTACGGTTTTTTCACCCTTGTATTAGGCGATATTCTCTCCACTATTCTTCATGACAGCTCACCCTATCTCTCTGCTAATTCACGTCTGCGTCAAAAATCCGACATAATCCCGCTCCTGTCAATACTGGAACCGGAAGAACCATGGAAACGAAGCCTTCAGGCACTGATCTACGCCACCTCGCAAGATGAGGAAACACCTCGGCAATCTATCCGGTTGGTCTGGATTGTCGCGTTTGAGGGGAGCAAAATAA
>DAOVUU010000266.1 GCA_030632405.1 Desulfobulbaceae bacterium
CAACCAGCTTTTGATCAGTTCGAGCAGCTCGGCGGGCTCAACAGGTTTTGGCATATAATCCTCTGCCTCGCTCTCAAGCATATCCCTATGAGAATAGGTACTTGTTGTCACCCTTTCGGCCACAGCGGTAAGCAGAATAATGGGAATTTTAGCAGTCTCCGGATCCTTTTTTAATTGTGCACAGGCTTCATGACCATTCATAGCCGGCATCATCACATCAAGAACAATGAGATCCGGCTTTTCCTCGGCAACGGCTTCAAGTCCTTCCTGGCCATCATAGGCAACCCTCACGTCATAACCGCCACTCTCGACAATAACTTTTACCGCTTCAACAAAATCAGGATCATCGTCAACGAGTAGAATCTTCTTTTTTTCAGCCATTCTTTCCTCCATTATTAGATTTCTGTCTTTGAGTTCTGATAATCACGTAAAAACTTAAAATTTTAGATGGCTAAGTAAAAATCTTCATATGCGAGGCGCGTAAAATTTCTATTATTTCGGCGTACTATAGTACGTCGTGATGATAGAAATTTTGCAGCAACGAAGCAGATGGAGAGTTTTTACAACGCCATCAATCAATTACAGGCCTGGGAAGCAACCCAGCACCACCAATAATTTCGTTCAGTTTTTCCTCCCACTCTATGGCCATAACATGAATCCCGGCTATCCCTTCCATCTCTTTTAATTCCTGGATCTGTTCAATACACATTTCAATACCCTTGGCCGCCTGCTTCTCTTTCGGTTCATCGGCAATGCGGTTGACCACTTCATCGGGGATATCCATCCCGGCAACCATACGGCGCATGAACTTGGCCATACCTGCCGACTTGAGAGGAGTTACCCCTGCAAGTATCTTGATTTTTTCATGCAGACCCTGCTGCTTTGCACCCTCCATATATGTTTTAAATTTCTCCATATTGTAGATGCACTGTGTCTGAACAAAATCAGCCCCCGCCTCCATCTTCAACTTTAATCGCGGAACCCGTATCTCAAAAGGATCGGCAAAAGGATTGACAGCACATCCTATATAAAAATCCGGAGCCCCCTGCAATTTATCACCTGACGGGAACACTCCTTCATCCCGCATGGTTTTGGCCAGATGAATTAACTGCATCGAGTCAATATCGAATACATTTTTTGCCTGGGGATCATCTCCAAATTTCTGATGATCTCCGGAGAGACAGAGGAGATTTCGAACACCAAGAGCTGATGCCCCCAGAAGATCCGACTGCAGCGCAATACGATTCCTGTCACGAACCACCATCTGTATCAACGGATCTATGCCCAACTCCTTTATCAGCAGACAGCCTGCCAGAGAACTCATACGCACCACTGAGGTCTGGTTATCCGTTACATTACAGGCATCCACATTATCTTTTACATAGGCTGCCTTTTTCCGCACCACATCGGGATCTGCTCCGCGGGGAGGACCACATTCCGCAGTGACAGAAAAGTGACCTGCATCCAGTACTCTTTTCAGATTACTTTCCACTTTCATTATATCATATCCTCCCTGATGATACGACGCGGACCACCGTCCCTTGCTGAGTTCCAGCCCTTATAGGGTTTGAGTTTTCCATAGTTTTCCATCTGATCCAGAGCTACCAGACGATCGATGATCAACTGCCATCCACATTTAACCTCTTTATCCACTTCACATATGCCCCGCACCGATCCCCCGCAGGGACCATGGAAAAGTGACTTTGCACAGCGGGTCACGGGGCAGATACCACCGGTCAGATGTAACACACAGTCTCCGCATCCCTGACACCTCTCCGCCCATTCCCCCTGTCGTTCAGTGACACCAAGGAAACCGGTATTAATACCGGGCAGGAGCGGTGTTGCTGTAAATTTTTCGGCCAGAAACTGAATTCCTGCTCCACAGGCGATAGAAAGTACAGCCTGATGGTCTTCAACATAGGGGCGCATCGTCTCGACATATTCCGGATCACACTGCCTCTCAAGACTCACCTCTTTTATTTCAATCTTCCTGCCGCTGGCCTCCCTGGCAAGCCTCAAGGTGGATGCGAGAACCTGAACCTCTTTCTCACCTCCAACACGACAAACAGTGACACAGCCATGACAACCTGCAACTATGATATCATCATATGGTTCTATCATCTCCAGGATCTCTTCAATGGGTTTTGGTGTACCTGTAATCATGCCGCCTCCTCCTGTGATGTGACTTGACCAGTAGCTCCACGAGCCACATTTATCGGACTTGGTCCAAGCTCAAGAATCTGCTCTACAAACTCATTTGAATAAGCGGCAAATTTTGAACCCTCGCCGGCACTCAAATTGTACATCCTAACCCGATCCGGGCCGATATTAATTTTTTCCAATATACCATACACCCGCTTAACACGGGCACGAGCGCGAATATTACCGTTCACATAATGGCAATCCCCCTCCAGACAACCAACCACCATTACACCATCCGCACCATTTTCAAATGCCTTCAACAGCAACGCCTCATCTATCCTGCCGGTACATGGCAGCATCACTATACTGATTGCCGGGGGATAGGATCGCCTTTCCGAACCTGCCAGGTCCGCTGCGGAATACGCTCAATGGCGACAGGCAAAAACGATGACACGGGCTGCAAAGTCACTCATTATTACTCCTTTTGTTAGCTTTTAGCAGTTAGCCGTTAGCTATTAGCTTTTAGTGCCTTACTCCTGAAATCCTGTTGTAAAAAACAAGAGAATTATCTAAAATTCATCCTGTTAAATCAACAGGTTGTTTAGGCTGTAGGCTATGAGGGGAGATGTTTCTCCGTCTTTTGCTTTTCCTAACAGCTAATAGCTAATAGCTAACTGCTGATTACTCGATATACGCTTCTATCTTAGCTGTTATATTTCTGTCTTCAAAACGACCCATAAAAATTGTCTTTGCCGGACACTCAGCCACACAGATACCGCACCCCTGGCAGAGGGCAGGATTTATCTCCGCACTATGCTCATCATTGATAAAGGGTACTCCATATGGACAGGCCCGAACGCATGTCAAACAGACTGCACAATTTGCAGGATCAACCCTTGAGACTACCCCGGACATTTTCAGACTTGTCCGTGAAAGGATGGTTGTCGCTCTTGCTACCGCCGCCTGGGCCTGGGCAATTGCCTCCCCGGAACTTTTCGGTCCATGGACTGTCCCGGCCATAAAGAGTCCCTCACTGGGCAGGTCAACCGGGCGCAGTTTGGCATGGGCCTCTATGAAGAAGCCATCATCACTTCGAGGTACTCTCAGCATCGATGCCAGTTCTTCCGCATCTCTTGGCTGCATCCCCGTTGACAGCACGAGATAATCCGCCCGGATTTTCACAGGCAGCCTGATTGAAGGATCGGTTACCGTAACCTCAATTCCACTCTCTTCGGCACTAATTTCGGGGCGATTAGTATCAGGGTCATAACGGATAAAATTTATCCCGGCCATACGAGCCCTGCGATATTCAATTTCCCCCAGCCCATAGCATCGCATATCGCGATAGAGGACATCAACCTGTGCCTCCGGATACATCTTCTTAAAACGCAGTCCATTTTTTACAGCCTGGTTACAACAGACCCGTGAACAGTAGGGCAGATATTCCTTATCCCTGGAACCGGCACACTGCAGCATTACCACCCTTGTGTGCTGCCACTCTTCCTCAATGCCGGTTTCAAGAGTCGACTCGAAATCAGTCTGGGTCATGACTGTATCAACCGTCCCCAAGCCGTACAATTCCGGGCGCGCCTCTTCGGCCCCTGTAGCAACGAGAATCGTCCCATGCTTCAAGGTTCTTGTCGCACCCGAAGGTGTCATTATTTCGGTTTCAAATGAACCGACAAACCCTGACTGTTCTATAACTTCACTGGAGGTAAAGACCTTGATCCGATCGTCTGCGAGAAGTTTTTCTTTCAAATTATTCAGATATTTATTGAAAGGTTGGCCGTCGACACTGCGCTTGAGTTTAAGAAGTTGACCTCCCAGCTCCGCTTCCCTCTCCACAAGCCAGACACCGAAACCCTGGCGGGCAACTTCTATTGCAGCCGTCATTCCGGATATACCGCCGCCGACTATCAGTATACGGGCGTCAACATCAAACTCCAGTTCCTGCAGCGCTTCAGCCGCCGCTGCATTAGCCACACCCATACGTGTCAGACGTTTTGCCTTTTCTGTGGCAAGTTCCGGTTCGGTTGGGTGCACCCAGCTGCACTGATCACGGATATTGGCCATTTCAAAAAAATACTTATTAATTCCAGACTCCTGAAGCGTAGACATAAAGAGCGGTTCATGGGTAGACGGCGAACAGGCGGAAGTAACCACCCTGTTTAATCGATGTTCCTTGATTATTTCCTTCATCCGCTCCTGGGAATCCTGGGAACAGGTATACAGCGGCTTATCCGTATACACCACTCCGGGCAGCGTCTTTGCGTATTCCATAACCGCATTAACATCAACCACCGAGGCGATATTGGTTCCGCAGTGGCAGATGAAAACCCCGATTCGCAACTCCTCTCCCGCATCATCTTCTCTTTCATCGGGAAGCTTTACAGCGGTTACCAGACTGTCTCTTGCCTCAGCCAGACCGGCGGATGCGGCTTCCGCCGCAGCAGATGCCTC
>DAOVUU010000376.1 GCA_030632405.1 Desulfobulbaceae bacterium
AGATGAAGATACTAAGAGTGACCGCCAGGGTTCTGAGCGAATAGATACATTAAAAAAAAGCCATATTCTGGAGGTAGTCAGACAGTGCGGTAATAATAAAATTGCTGCGGCGAAAAAATTAGGGATCAGTAGAACTACACTCTGGAGGGAACTGAAGCGTGGTAAGCAAGTCACATAGATGCTGTTGTTCCCAGTCAGAGGAAAACTAAAGATGGAGTAAGTAATTAAGTAGATATGATTTTTTCTATGTGTTCTGTTGAATCGTCTAAAAATAAGGCTCGAATTGAATTGTAAACTCCTCTAATCCTTCAAGGTTTGAAAGTATTTGATCAATTCGATCACGAATAACAGGTTGCTGACTTTCAGGGGCCTTCAGTGAAATTTTCACCTTACCTTTTTCTGCTGCAACAACGCTGCTTGGAAAATCAAAAAGTTCTCTGCTGACCAAGGCTGCCAATGCCGAATCAACCAGGGTTGATTTTGATTCAGCGGTCTCCTGAAAGGCAGGAAGGGTGGCTGCGTTGGCGATAATATCGACTGCCTCGTCCTCTGATAAATGCCCGATTCGCAGGATGAGGTTGTATGTCTCAGGGTCCATTATGTCGATGCCATGCAGAAACATGCCCCATTTGCGTCTTTCCTCATCATCTTTTTTGAGAATGTAGCGGGCTTTTTCCTCGGAAATGTTTTCACGGGCCATTTCGTCGGAAACTCTGCTCTCGGTATCGGCAATGATTCTTACCTTGAGTACATGGGAGATGTTTCGGACAAAATGATGACCTACAAGGCCATGATAAACCACGTTGTCTGAAAGAAATTGCTGGAGAATTGCTGATTTGATTGTGGTTATGAACCGTGTTTTTCCGTGGGGGAAACGGTCTAGTACTGAAAAAGCATCATTAATCCCCCGTAAGAGCTTGATCTCCGGGAGATGAAATTCCTCAAGGTTTTCGATGATTTTGTCACGGGAGAGGCAGGTGTAGCCGAGTTTTTTTGCAAGTTTGTGGGCGATGGACTTACCGTGATAATAACTCCCTCGAGAAATTGTGATAATTGGCATCAGAAACTCCTTATTCTGTAGCAGCTTACAAATAGTTTAGAAAACAGTCAGGAGAGGAACTGACTGAAAGAGCCGAAATTACGATATTATCTATTTCCAACCACCATAGATGCTTTTTTACAATATATCAATGCGTAATCATGTCATCCCCGGCGAGGATTTGCGGGGCATCGAGGTGAATGGGCCTCTTTAGTGGTTAATAATCTGTCTCTTTATAACCTTCAATAAATGCTTCTATTCGGTTCATGCCTTCTTCCAGAACAGGCCTGCTTCTGGTGCAGGCTAATCGGATGCAGCCCTCTCCGGATTCTCCGAAAGCATACCCGGGAATCACCACAACCTTTTTTTCTTGAAGAAGCTGGATGGCAAATTTTCTTGAGTCCATGCAAATTTGACTGATATCAACGAAGACATAAAAACTGCCCTTCGGCTTTAACACCCTGATATTTTTCATACTACTCAGTCTGGAATACACGAGTTCAACTCGTGCTTCGAATCTGTTTTTCATTTGTTCAACGATTGAAGGATCACTGTCAAGGGCTGCTATTGCTGCACGCTGGCCGACACTGTTGGCGCATGCTGACGAATAGTTGACTACCTTGATCATCTGGTCGATTATGATTCGCGGGCCATAGCAATATGCGATTCTCCATCCTGTCATTGCATAGGTTTTTGAAAAAGATTTTATAACAAGGGTGCGCTCAGCCATCCCGGGCCGGCTGTAGATCGATTCAAACGGTTCCTCATAGAGAATTCGATCGTAAACTTCATCGGAAATAACGACGAGATTGTGCCGGATGGCGATCTGTGCAATAGAATCGAGCACATCTCCGGGGATAATGGCCCCTGTGGGGTTGTTTGGTGAATTGAGAATTATTGCCCGGGTCTGTGGGGTAATGGCACTCTCAATATCTTCGGGACGGGACACAAAATTGTCTTCAAATCTGGAGGAAACCTTAATGGGTACACCTCCTGCCAGGGCAACATGTGACATGTAATCCGGAAAATGAGGTTCCATAAGAAGGACATGTTCGCCTTGCTCAAGGAGAGTTCTAAGAGAAACAGTGAGTGCACCCATTCCACCATCAGTCACGATAATGGATGACACCTTGACATTGGTACCTGTTGTTATGCTTATTTCGGCGGCAAGTTTTTTAAGGAGTTCGGCATCTCCCTGGGAGGATGTATAATGGGTATGTCCTCTTTTTGCGTCTTCAAATGCCTTTTCTATGATAACGGCGGGGGTATCGAAATCCGGTTCGCCAATCCCCAGGTTGATCACATCTTCCAGATGGGCAGACAGTTCTCCCATTTCCCGGATGACACTATATCTGAGATCTCGAACACTTTTTGATGTTGATAATTTCTGCATGAACTCCTCTAAGCATAGTCACTAAAGAAAGGCCCGGTCTCTCTCGATATGAGAAAAATCGGGCAGGGTTGAACGAGGCGAGTTTAGATTGAAATTTCATTGGTGAGAAAATTAATCGCTTCCCTGTCTATAAGACCATATTCCACAGACAGGAGAACTCCGCTGTTCTTATCGGCAAACCACCATCGACGGCAGGGTCTCCCGTCAATAAAAAGCGATAATCGGTTTGTAATGGCTATGAGACCGTGGTTTTTTGCCAGTTTAATAATAGTCTTCCCTTGTTTTTTAAAATCTTTTTCAGAATGCACACATAGTTCTGTAAATTTCTTTCCCATACAAACCTCCTTGTCTGATCATGAAATTTGAAAGCTATATTGGACATGCCTCGACACGTATAATTGTCTTAGCCCAGCCAACTCAAAAAATTGGAGTATTCTATGTTGAAAAGAGCACTGTCTACATTCTGATCATACAGGAGGATCACTATATAGAGTACATTATAATACCCAAAGCGGGCTATGTCCGCAACCCGGGTTTAACACTCCACCCCCTTAGAGGGGATTATTGTTTCTGTGAGCAATGGCGGCAAAGGGGGTGTTTTTTTTTGTATACTTCAATTCAGATACCATCCAGCACTTTGCGAATCAGGGTAGCGATATTTTTTTTCGTAAGTGGCTTCAGGGCAAATTCTCTTATTCCTGTTGATCTAGTTTTTTCTTCGGAGATAATAGAGGAGTAGCCAGTACAGAGATATCTTTTAAGGGGACTGACTATCAACCGCCCTG
>DAOVUU010000173.1 GCA_030632405.1 Desulfobulbaceae bacterium
AGGGGTGTGTCCGGCTTCAAAGAGCAGCCCTTCGATTTCACCTGTTCCTGGTTCCCAGGCGATGTAGCCGATGGTTTCTGTCGCATGTGCGTTTTTGGTTGTTTCCTGTTCCTGCAGCTTATATTCGAACGAACTCTGGCCGCTTTTCTGGAGTCTGCCGGTGACCGCACCAGTATCATTTTCCGTCACTACCTGGGTGAGGATGACCGGGGTGGCATCATAGGCTTGTTGCAGGGTGACTTTTTGAAACCTGGAAGAACCTGTGAAACTGCCGGCTTCTATTTTGATTCCATTGTCCAGGGTGTGTATGCCTTGTTCCATGACGATGTAGCTGAATGTTTCTTCCATATGGCTGTCGTCGAGATAATCCCATTCCTGTAACCGGACATCAAAACCACTCTGGTCGATATTACGGATACGTACGAGAACAGGGGCATCATCGTTTGCTGTGGCTGGTCCTGCAATGACGACGGGTTGATTGAAACTGTTTTCAATGGTTACCCTTACCCACTGGTGATCAGTGCTTATCTCGCCCACTTCAAAGTTGAGAATGTTCTCTGGAGGTGCGATGTTACAGATAATTTCTCTGGTTGTAGTAGCCGTTTCACCCTGGTTGTCTGTGACCTGCAGAGATACGGTGTAGATAGTTGCATCGGTGTATGTGTGCTGTACTGTCGGGCCGGTCCCAGTTGTACCGTCACCGAAGTTCCAGTCGTAACGGGTGATAGAGCCGTCGGGATCTGATGATTGCAATCCGTCAAAGGTGATAACCATGGGTACGTTACCCTCGGTCAGATCTGCTGATATTATGGCGTCAGGTTTTTCGTTTGGTGCCACGGTGCCGAGCACGATAATGGGGGTGTCGACCTTGTCGGTCAGGCCCAGGCGGTCTGTTACGGTAAGTTCGGTATAATATGTTCCCGCAGTTGAGTAGGTATGAGAGACTATTTCACCTGTTGTGGTCTGGGAACCATCACCAAATGTCCAATTGTAGCTCACTATCGGTAGATTTGGTGTCATCGAAGAGGTACCGTTGAAGGTGACAGCCAGTGGTGCATTACCGGCGGCTGCTGAGGATGAAAGCACCGCAGTAGGTGGATCAATTATGCTTAATACCAGTGCGAATATAAACGGGGCTGACTGTGGACTTTCTGAACTGTCGTCAAAAAGGGCGGAAAGGGTGAATGCGTAGGTGCCATCCTCGCATACAATCGTGCAGGCGATATTTTGTGTTTGCGGCTCAACTTGTGCTGTCTCGCATACCGGGTCGCCTTCCATATAGAGTCGATAACCGGCTACTTGCCTGTCTGGGATCGCCTCGGTGTCAAAGGAAAAATTGATCTGGAGTTCATGCGGGTTCACTGCGGTATGCCCAATGGTTGTGGCAAAAAGGCAGATGAGTGTGATGCAAAATACCCAACAATATCTGTTATAATGGGTACTGCAACATAGGTGTTTAATAATTATTTTAGTCATATATTTGGAAAACGAAAAATTCGTCTATTCTCTTTATTTTTAGATCTGTATCATCACCGATTACTTAATCTTCCTTCGATTTTAATTAATCAAAAAGACGTTCGTGCTTTAAACATAAATTTCCCGGACAGCTTAAGTGTTTACCTGACAATGTTGATTGCTGGTTCATGTTCAACAGGAATAGTAGAAACTGACCAGAGATCACAGCTAGCAAGAAGAAAGCCAACTTTGATAAAATTTGGTAAAATGCTGTTATTCAAGGGAATAAGTGAGAGAAGAGGAAAACAGGTAGTTATTTAGATACTCAAAGTGAATGTTTTTTTATACAGCTCTGTTGCGGAAATAAAGGCAAAACATATTTTTTATATTCTATATCAACTGGTTGATTGAAGTGTATGGATTCCACTGCACCCCGAAGGATTTTGTACTTATATTGTTCAATTTTCAAAAAAGGAAAATCCCCATGACAGGCTTTACAAGTCGACGAGAGTTGCTCGTTAACTTGTGTCTTTCAATGGGAGATATTACAAGTATTTTCAGATGAATACGGTTAATGTTGCGAACAAGGATTTCCAGTACTTGAAAGGCCTTTTCCAGGCAGACAAGAAACAACGGCATTCGGTTCAATTGGGTTGGGTTTGACTGTGTTACGGCAGTTAGAATGGTCCATCTGGCTTAGGGCTCACGTTACCGGGCTTATCCGCAGATTTCACTACTGACCTGCTGGTTAGGCTTTGGTTAGATGGGACTTGTACTAATTGCTGGTACTCACCTACTGGATGGCAGGCAATAACTAACGACAATCCTTTACCCCGTAAGTTGCTCTTGTATTTTATGAAAATAAATAGGAACTAAAGCAACCCATTCCAATCGATCATAAAATTCAATCCCTACACCATGTTCCTCGCAATCATCTTTCTGGATGTAGCCGACACGGTCGGTCTTTTCTTTACATTTTCCGCAGGCAAGGCAACCCTTGATTTCTTTATCCTGCAGTATTCCCTTTCTTTCGTGCTCCGCCCTGTAATGTCAATATGTTCACGGTGTCTCCTGTGATATGTTTTTACAATGAGATCAAACCATCTTCACCTTGTTTTAGGGAAAAGCAGATACATTAAAGGATATAGAGCCAACGCAACACTGAGTACCACTGGAAATCCAAAATGAATCGCTACAAGAGGAGCTGACATGGCACTGATTACCGATGCGCACCCGTTAATCCCCCATGCCCAGGGAATCAGCTCTTTCGCACTGTCGGCAAGGTTTTCAAGGCCCAGCGGGAATGGCATACCCATAAATATGGCTGGAGGAGCAATAAGAGCGACCGTGATAAAAAAACGCACCGGCAAGGAAAAACTGGAGGTAAGAACAAAAAAATCATCAAGAAAACAAAGATACAGTATACTGATAGACACCACACCCGACACTGCAAAAAACATGGTCTTTCCTGGCCCGAAACTATCCTTTATCTTACGCGACAGTTGACTCCCGACTCCGGCAAAGGTGAGAAAAGAGGCAAGAGTAATGGATATGGAATAGACCGGATGATAAAGGTAAAGGGTAAATTTTTGAATAAATGCGATTTCAATAAAAAGAAAACCAATGCCCGCAAAAAAGAAATAGAGCAACACCGAGCCAGTAAATATATCGGATTGGTTCTTCAACGGGTCGCGTTTTAAAAAAATCAAAGGCACAATTATCAGGATCAAACTCAATAGCACAGTTACCAGCAAAGTCCCAAGCAACACCAGATATCCGGATTCTAAAAGTGGTATTCCTCCCTGCTTGCGTAACTTCAAGATTTCCGGCAGGGAAGACCACTTTAAAAACTGGTGAAAATAAGGGCGGTTATCCGTTGATGGCCTTATGTTGAATTTATAATCAGCAATAAAAGAATCCCCTTTCCCGGATACCATAGCCTCTGCACCCTGGAAAAAAAGCGGATGTCTCAGAATATTAAATCGATTCACCTGATCGTTTGTTGTCAGAAAACTGTAGCCGATATCAAAAGACCGTTCATTACAGAATATTTCCATCTTCCTGATTTCAATCTCTTCAAAAGCACTTTTTTTTATCAGCAAAGTACTGGTCTGCCAACTGCGAATAAGGAGCAGATGCCGCTTTAAATCTGTCACCCCCATCTCACTTAAAGATGAAACCGCTGTGGCAAAAATTTTCAATGTGTCTCTGGGTGGAATTTTTATCCAGCGTGTTATTGCCAGATACCCGTCAGCAGATAAGTGGTCCATATACTCCTGTAGTGCTTCCACTGTATACAGATAGTTTTCCTTCAATGATGAAAGTCCTGGACCGGATCCCCAAAACGAATCGGTAAGGGACAGCTGGATGAGATCATACTTTTTTTTACTCCGATGCATGAATCCACGGATATCTTCCGTATGAATATTTTTGGTATCTTCCTCGGAAAATCCAGAATATTCACCATCTCTTTTCGTCAGAAGCATCACCATCTGAGGATTCAGCTCAACACCTTCTACATTTTTTACTCCATGATAGCGCGCCTGGAGGATACCGTCTCCTCCACCAACCCCAAGAAGAAGAATAGTATCAATCACATCGAGATGATATGGCAGGGCAGAAGTTGTCTGATCTAAATAGGACAGATGCTCAGGCTCCTCAGCTTTTTTTGTGATGACTGAGAGATTGTCACCATTTGTAAAAACAGCAATCTGCTCCAGTGGTTCCTGTTCTGCGGTAAGGCTCATACCCGGGACATGACGAAAAGGAACAACTTTATTTTCTACGACATGCAGCACTCCCAGAGGGCTGGAAAGCAGATCAATGATGCGGCTCCCTTCAATTCTGAGAGAGTACATGAGACTCTTGTAGGGGGATATCTTCAGAGTCGCAGACAAGCCGACGAAAATTATACCTGCCATCAACAATAAAATAATCCTCGCAACGATTGCCCGGCGATGAAACTGCAGCTCTTTGCCTGCAATCAATGCCGCCAGAAATCCCGTACAGGTAAGACCAATCAATACATTTTTCGGTGACAACAGAAAAAGCAACAGAATAATGAGAAGACTGCCGATGCCTGCCCCTAAAAGATCGAAACAGTAAGTCGTGGTAATCTTGCCGGAATATGTTGAAAGAGTTATTCCGATAGCTGTTGCAGCAAAGAAGAAAGGCAGTGAAAGAAGTAAAAACTGCCCGCAGAGATACACCATCTGGTATTTATCCCAGAGTATTTCCTCACCGTTGAAAGGTATTTCCTGGGCTAAAAGAAAGGAGCCCGACACAGAACAGCCAAAAAGTATAATGCAGCTGAGATAAACAATCGGATAGGAACTGCTGAGTCGTACTCTCCATATGGAAAGGCAGGTTCCACTCATACCATAACCGAGCAAGGCCAGGCTGATAATCATGTACGCAAAGTGGTGATAACGGATAATGGAAAAAAGGTGGATCAGCAGAATTTCATAGGCAAGTGCGGAAGCTGACAGCAGGAATATAGAGATAAACGGCGGCCGGGAAGTCATGGCAACACTGTCAGTGACGACCAGTAAGGGGCACAAACCTGACAGGAAGAATTTGACGGGTACGGATTATTGCCGCATCATCCTTTGTGATCAGTAGAAGTTGCTGAGTCTGGAACCTGGAACCAACCGGAATAACCATACGGCCCCCAGGCTTCAGCTGACGAACAAGAGGGGGTGGGACATGGCTTGCGGCCGCTGTGACTATGATGGCATCAAATGGTGCATGCTCACTCCATCCGTAATAACCATCCCCGGCCTTATTGACGATATTCTCGTAACCCAACCTCTGAAATCGACTGTCAGCTTCTATTGCCAACGGTTCCACTATTTCCAAGGTATAGACCGTTTTAACCAGTTGGGCCGCAACAGCAGCCTGATATCCAGACCCCGTACCAATTTCAAGAATTTTGCCCTCGTCTGTCACCTCAAGAAGGTCTGTCATCAGAGCAACGATATATGGCTGAGAAATAGTCTGCCCATACCCTATTGGCAGCGGCCTGTTTTCATAAGCATACTCCCTTTGCTCTGCAGGTACAAACTCGTGCCGAGGGACAGTGAGCATGGCGGACATGACTCGATCGTTGAGCTCGCTTTTATCAATGTAGAAACGTGTCGCTCTAACGTTGTTCTCGATCTGCCGAACCATTTCCTGACGACTTTTGAGGTATCTGTTTTCCCTGGCCTCAGCGATGGTAATTACGGTGAAAATCACAACGACAAGAAGAACAGAAATTCTGGATACGAGCATGAGTATTCTCCCGGAAAAACCATTAACAGATCAAAATCCTGAAAATATACCTGCTTCTATTGTAACATTCAATTTCCCTATATTCAAATACATGGTATTGGCGGAATCTCTTCCTAGATCGTCCCCTCTCCCGTGCCGCAATAAGAAAGGCCACTTCCTCGGATGTTCACTCCGGGATTAGTCCCTGAAATACTCCAGTTCGGGAAAAATGAGACTTGATTGTCCTTAGAGTTCGGGCGATTCGTGCATGATCGACAGGGTTTCGATGTATTCGCTCTGGCCCTGGTGTAGTCGGGTCATCTCGATGATTGCCCCCGCGATCTGGGCTAGAGCCTGCACGAAATTCACATCATCCAGGGTGAAC